>CAYSJA010000043.1:0-3861 GCA_964431235.1 uncultured Gammaproteobacteria bacterium | reverse complement strand
TCTATTAAGAGATTTAAAGAATTACTTAAAAAACAAAAGTAGTATATGAAAATTGTAACTCGAGCAACTGCTATAAAAAATTTGAAAAAATATATTGGTCAAGACTTAGCTGAATTGGCTAAAAAATTTGATGTAACCACTTACAAAAATGGTAAACAAAATAAAGGCTGGAAGGGCCTAGTCTTAGAACGATTGGCTGGATTAGAAAATAATGTTTCAAAAGCTCCAAATGGACTATCTTATGAACTCAAATCAGTCAGTTTTTATAAGGTAAAAGATAAACTCACGCCGAAAGAAACAATGGCTATTACTATGATTAATCCAAAAGAATTAAAAGAGCATGGCTTTTTTAAGAGCCATTGTTGGGCAAAATTAAAATCAATGGTATTTTGTGCTGTCATGTGGCATGGACAAAATGCAGCTAAAGCGGAATTATTAGAAGTTGAGAGTTTAGATTTTTTAGAGGATGATGATTTAATCAAAGAAATTAAAGCTGACTATGATTCTATTAGAAAAAAACTAATAAAGCGTGGTTTTGAAAATCTGACTGGCAAAGACGGAAAATGGATTCAAGCCAGAACAAAAGGAACCGGTGGTATTAATCCACGAACTGGCAAACGTCGACCGATCACTAGAGCTTTTTATGCAAGAACGAGTTTAGTTAAACAAATTTTTGAAATTGGAGAATAAAACTAAGCTATTAGAGAGGAATATGAAAATATTTCTGTATCTTAAAGTTTTAAACTAAAATATCGTATGACCCTGATATTTTATTCTTATATAAATGGTTAGACAAAGCATAATATCCTTGATATAATAACAATAAATATGCTTACTAAAAAAAAGAAAATTCTAGATAGAATTAAAGATAAGCCTTATTTCAATAAGGATAATTTTGTTTTATATAAAGATGATAGTTTAAAAATTTTAGAGCAGTTACCGGAGAATTCCGATGAATTCAACGCAGAAAAAAAGAGTTTTAGTAATATGCTTTCTAAACTTAAAAAACAAGGTTTTATTGAAAAAGAGAGCAGTAATAAAAATATTTGTTTTTATAAAATAACTAAGGAAGGTAAAAGCAAACTCAAAAAAATCAAAGAAGAATCAATGCCTTCTATTAATTATCAAAAAAATCAAACTAAAAAGACTTTGTCTTGGTTATATTTGATATACCGGAAAAGTATCAGCGTAAAAGAGATTGGCTAAGAAGAGCCCTTCAAGAGCTTGGTTTTGAAATGCAGCAAAAAAGCGTGTGGATATGAAAAAATAAAATCCCGGAGGATTTTATAAAAGATATCCACAACTTAAAGTTAGATAATTATGTCAGCATATTTAAAGTTGTTAAATCAGGTACTCTTAAATAAAAACATCACAATTCACGAGTTGTGAATTGTAATATAATTAAATTATGAAAAATATTTTTGAAATACTAGAAGATTTATTAAAAAAAGACTTCATTATAAAGACCTTTTATTGTTAAAATAATATTATGAGTTTAGAAAATAAATTTTCTAAAGATTTAGCCGGTGATTTACGCCGTGAAACAGCCGATAAATTGCGGAAAGCTCGCAATAAGCCAAGTGATTTCGAAACCCTGAAAAAAGAAGTAGTTAAAACCGGTGATTTGTCTGAGGAGTATTCTTCCTGGAATGATTTGCCGGAAAATTTTGAAATGATAAAAAAGGATTTTTTTGGAAAAATATTTAAAACGGAAAAATATCGTAAGCACGAAAGCTTCCTTGAAGAAACTTTGAAAGTAAAGAAAGAATACGATATCAAAAAAATAAAAAAAGAATATCAAAAAAAATTCGATGAGGTAATGGCCAGATGTCCCTTAAATGAGGAGGAAAAAGAAAAATATTTGTCTACGGAAAATTTAAAGCAGATGCCGCTTAATGATTATTTGACTCTTCTTAAGAGATTATCAGGCGAAGCTTTTTATCATGTCACCAGATATGGCGTGCGTGAGAATACTTTTACTTCAACTGGGGGCGGACATTCCGAGGGAGAAGGTAAATTTGTAGATAGTTTTACTCCTTTATTGGCAGATGGAAAAATAAATTCATTTCTCTCAACGATCATATCTGACGAAGAGAATGTTAAACGTATTATTAATCCGGTCTTATTAAAAGATTTAAAGGATCAAGGAATGTCTCCAGATGAAGCGACTGATATGATTATCAAATCATATTATAACACTTCGTATGTTTTAGATCGCGAATCAGCCCATTTTTCTTATGGCCGCGATCTGCATCATATGTATGGCGGTGAAAATGGTTATAAATTTTATTTTTATTATCCTGTAGAATACATGTTACAGAATGAATTTTTTCATTCAACCAGAGAACCTCAGATTAATATTGGGGACGGTTATTGTGTTAATCGCGAGGGTATTAGCCAACAGTATAATGATTTTGAGATATTTAATTATGGCCAAGGCGTGCCAATAGATGCCGGGATACTTTGTATTGACGGTAGTGTCGAAGTCGATCCAAAAAATGGTTCACAATATCTTCTCGAAGAAAATGGCAAGCCTGTCTTGGATGATAATAAAAATTTTGTAAAACCAGACCAAACGATATCATCCAAAGAATATTGGGAAAAATATTTTAAGCTTCACCCGGAATTGGAACCAAGTAAGGTAATGTACGAAAATTTTTCTACTTACGCTGATTCGAAGGATGAAGATTTAAATGTTTGGGCTAATAAAAAAAATATCTATAATCAAGCGGATGATATAAAAGACAAATTTTCTGATTATGAATCAACAACACGAGAAGCACTAAGAAAAATAATAGGAAAGGCTATTAGAGAAGAATATGAAAATATTTCTGTATCTTAAAGTTTTAAACTAAAATATCGTATGACCCTGATATTTTATTCTTATATAAATTCATATTTCTTTAAACTTTATACTAATATAGCAACATATGCGTTTTTTGCTTCGATCAAAAATTCATAAGGCGACTGTCACCGAGTCTGATCTATCTTATATCGGAAGCATTACAATTGATAAAGATCTTTTAGAAAAAGTTGATCTTTGGCCTGGTGAAAAAGTTTTGGTAGTTAGTAATACTAGCGGCGCCAGGTTAGAAACTTATATTATTGAAGGAAAGAAAAATTCTGGAATTATCTGTATAAATGGCGCCGCCGCTCATTTGATTAAAAAAGGAGAAGAAATCATCATCTTTGGCTTTGAACTTACAGAAAAACAAATTAAAGCAAAGAATATTCTCGTTGATAAAAAAAATAGATTTGTTAAATATTTATAGCCTTTAACAATAGTGCTTTGAAATTATTGTAATCAAATCATCTTATCATCTCCAAATCATTATTTATAACAATCGGCTTCATGCCTAAAATCTCCTCTTTATAATTCATTTCCGGAATATCATTTAATAAAAACAATTTTTTATTAAAATGAAATCCAAGTCCTAATTCAAGTAAAGTATTCGCCCCAATATAATTTTGGACATTATTTTTATTATAATTGAGAACTAAGACTGCATCACTCCAAACAATTTTCTGAAAATGTAGCCTCATGGCCTCTTCCTTCCTGTCCCAAATCCAACTTGTATTATCTGTTTCCGCTTTTCTTTTGGTATAATACTCCTTTATCGGAATCATATTACCATTTTTATCTTTAATTTCAAACGGCGGCAATTTAACCTGATGATTTAGTTTCTCCAATTTTTCTTTTATATCAAGCATCTCATCGTAAAATGCTATACTTCCACAAATTGTAATCTTCATAAATTTGACTAATTTATTAAATTATAAGAAATGTCACTCCGGCAAAGGTAAAATAAAACAACTAAAATAATTTTGGGTTTTCCAAGTGAATCAAGGCCATTATAATCG
>CAYSJA010000042.1:0-3715 GCA_964431235.1 uncultured Gammaproteobacteria bacterium | reverse complement strand
ATTTATTATTTAAGATAGAAAATTAAAATATTTTTATCAGGACAGAGCTTTCGCTGACTTAAAGCTGTTCTCTTTACCAATTCTTAGCAATATATTTATGTGTTTTGATTAATTTTCGAATTAAAGATTGTTTAATCTTTTATTCTCATTTTTATTAATCCATAGAATATTTGCTCATAAACGATATAAATTTTTTTACTGGTCGTTTTCTTTATCATGTCAGCTCTGATAAAATATTGAATTAGTAGAAAGAACTTTTGTATCTGATTATATTATAGCATAGTTTTTAAACAGGGTCAATGATTTTTTTGAATTTTTACCTAATTATTAAGTAATTTTAAAAATTTATTTAATATTAGCCAATATTTATAATTATTTATTTTTTAAGTCCAGGCTATTCTAGACTTAAAAATTATTTTTATACACAGAAAACACAAGTTATCCACAGTTATTTGTGTTTATTTATGATAAAAATGTTTAAAAAAATAAGTCCACTGTACTGTGGACTTATCTTTTATATTGAGGCTCGAGGGGGATTCGAACCCCCGAATGACGGTTTTGCAAACCGCAGCGTTAAACCACTTCGCCATCGAGCCAAAACAATTATTTATATTCTATTGTATTTAAGGAAAAAAGGCAAGATTTTAATTAGTTTTTTAAGTTTAAACTGGCTTGAGCTTTTAAATTTTGCCAATTGGTAAATGATTTATCTTTATTTTTTAAATAGAGAAAGTAGGCAGAGCTAGCAATCATAGCGGCATTATCAGTAGTATATTTTTGTTTTGGGACAAAAAAAGTTATATTTTCTTTATTTTTCTTTATCTTTTCCTTCAATCTTTTTCTTAAATCTAAATTAGCGGAAACTCCTCCAGCTAGTAAAAAACTTTTTACTTTATAATTATTTAAAGATTTTAAGCTTTTATAAATTAAAACATCATTAATAGCCTCTTGATAAGCAAAACAATACTCAGGCTTTCTTGTTTTCCAATTATTATCTTTTTTTAATTGGTAATATAGGGCGGTTTTTAAGCCAGAAAAAGAAAAATCTAAATTATTTGAGTAAATCATTGGGCGAGGAAATTTTAAAGTACTCTTTTTTTTAGTTTTTTTAAATTCTTCAGCTAATTTAGCAATTATTGGTCCGCCTGGATAACTTAAATTCATCATTTTAGCTGCCTTGTCATAGGCTTCGCCGGCCGCATCATCTCTAGTGTCTCCAATTATCTTGTAATTATGATGTTTTTTCATATAGACTAAACTAGTATGTCCACCTGAAACAATTAAAGAAATAACTGGAAAGCTTATTTCTTTATAATCAATAAAGTTGGCATAAATATGACCACTCAAATGATTAACGGCTATAATTGGTTTTTGCCAGGCCATACTAAGAGTTTTAACTGTTTCAGTTCCAGCGATTAAAGAAGTGATTAAGCCGGGTCCAACGGTAACTGCTAAAGCCTTTAAGTCTTTAATTTCTATTTTAGCTTTTTTTATAGCTTTATCAATAACGGGCAAAAGAGAAAGAACATGTTCACGGGCCGCTATTTCTGGAACGACCCCGCCATATTGACTATGAATATTTATTTGTGAGGAAACAATATTGCTTAAAATTTTAATTTTTTCTTTTTTTGCTTGAATAACTGCGGCAGCACTTTCATCACAACTTGTTTCAATAGCGAGTATATACATATATAATTATTAACTCTTTTATCTTATTACATTATTTTTTAAAAAGCAATTGACAAAGAAAAAAAATATCTTTACAATATACTTGGATCAAGTATTTTTTTGATTCATTTTTAATTTTAATTGGTCCCTTCGTCTAGTGGTTAGGACATCAGGTTTTCATCCTGAAAACAGGGGTTCGATTCCCCTAGGGACTACTATTGGAGAACTAGCACTTGCTAGCTCTCTTTTGTTTTGTAGAATTAGCGAAATTTTAGGTGTTCGATTTCCTGAAAAATCAAAAATGGGTTTTTCGATAAAAATCAAACTCTGTAATTTAAGTTTTTCTTCGTAAGTCGCCTCTTTATAGGTTGCCGGTAGATTAGCAATGACTTTAAAAACTTTATCTGCTTCTTTAAAGATACTTCGGTTATAATCCGGCTGATCACAGGCGCTAGCCTTGATATCACTAATATTATTTTTTACTTTCTCCATTTCATTTTTAAAGTCCTCATCATCAAGTAATTCTTTTTTCTTCATTTCTATTAATTTGGCTTTTTCTGTTTGAAGATTAGTTAATCTGTCTTGAGTGATTTTATAATTACTTTTCTGCTTGCCAGCCATTTCTCGACTAACATCAAGCAAGACTTTGCGAAATGAAGTTAATAGCTCTTTACTAGGCGTAATCTTTTTTAGATAAGAAACAAATTCGCTTTCTAATTTGTCTTTAGAAATAGATTTAAGGCCATGACAGTTTTTATTATAGCAGCGATAAAAAGGATATTTCTTTCCGCTTTTACTTTTAGACATGCAAGCGGTTAGCGGTCTTTTGCAATGTGGACATAAAATAAAATGACGAAGTGGAAAAGTCTCGTTTATTCGATTAGCAGAAATATTATCACCCTTGTTGCCGTTATTAATATACTTCTGACACTTATAAAAAGTGTGTTCACTAATAATAGCTTCGTGTGTTCCTGGATATTCTTGATTTTTAACAGTCATAATTCCAATATAGAATTTATCAGTTAATATCTTAAAAGTAGTTTGACTACTTAACTCTTTATTCTTCCATGATTTGAAGCCAGCTTTAATCATTAGCTTTCTTATTTCTTCCATTTTATAAGCACCGCTAGAGAATTTATCAAAAGCCATTTTAATAATCTCCGCTCTTGGTCTATCAACGCTGATAATGGCTTTATTTTGACTATCACGAGCATTTAAATAGCCCAGAGGAGCTTTATAGCACCAAATGCCTTGTTTAATTTTCTCAAGCATACAAGAGGAAACCCTTTCGCTTCTAACATCATTATCAAATTGAGCAAACGAGGCCATTATAGTGCCAATTAATTTTCCGCTTGGTGTTTTATCAACGCTTTCAGTCGCTGAAATAAATTTGATTTTCAGTTCTTCAAGAGCCATGAGCATTGTCGCATAATCTTTGACGTTTCTTGATAATCTATCAATTTTATAGACAATAACTGAATCAATGTTTTTATGATTTTTAGCACAATAAGATAATAGGTCTTGTAGGCCTTTGCGGTTTACGGTTTTAGCTGATACACCATCATCGTGAAATAGCTTAACTATTTCTATATCATGACTTTTGGCATATTCTAAGCAGTATTTTTTCTGTTGTTCGAGGCTCACTCCGTTTTGCGCTTGATCTTCGGTTGAGACCCGGTAATAAATAATTCCTTTTTGCATAGAATTAAGGTTAATAATTAAAAAGAGAGCAGTGAAACTGTTGGACACAATCATGCAAAACATAACTGAAACAGCCACTGCTCTCTTTATATCAAAACGACAAAATGCCGTCATTGTGATTGAGAATGGATGTTATGTTTTGTATAAATTGTGTCCGTAATGAATATTAGCATATATTTGTATTATTTCAATATGAATGACGATTTTTTATTTGCTTATGATTATGGTAGTAATTGAAAGCAAAATAGGCGAATTGATACATTTCACGCCTAATAGTAATTAGCTGATCTTCGGAATACTTGGAGGCGTGAGAACCGAGCGACTTCCGAAGCTGTTTAAGGGATAA
>CAYSJA010000041.1:0-2820 GCA_964431235.1 uncultured Gammaproteobacteria bacterium | reverse complement strand
ACCGAATTATTAAATTTAATAGAATTTATATCGTTCCTCAAATTATATTCTTGACCTCTCGCGTCATACCAATAAAAACTCAAATCTACCTCTTTGTCGTTTATACTCAAAAGAGGTAACTTTTTTCTGTTCTTGGTTATGAATATACCCTTATCTTCAAACTTAAGGTTAGGCCAGTCCAACTGATGAAATAAATCTATTATTTTTTTATTTTTATCTTCTGGCATATTTCATTTTCATTTTTATACAATACTGGTTTATTTTCTGTTGCTATTTATTGACTCAATATAACTGCAATAATCGCAATCATGGTCGGCTGGCGGAATCTTGTCGCTATTCAGACATTTATGAGCGTCAAGAATGGTTTTCTCTACCCAAACATCATTGCCTTTATACGGAATTAAATTGACTCTGAATTCCAATTTTTGATCAAATGCTTTAGCGTCGGCAATACCGTTGCAATAAACAAAATAACCAGTGTCCGAAACCTTATAGCCATTCTGCCTTAATAACCACTGGTAAACTTCCATTTGCCTTTTATATCCCTCGTGCCAATCCTTATCCAGCTCGGTGATTTCCTCGGCTTTGGCCGTGGCTTTATAATCAACCACAATATATTCGCCTTTTGAATTCTGCCAGAGATCGTCAATCGCCCCAAATATTAAAAGATTGGTCGGCTTATGTAAAAACTGAACGCCAGTAAAATTATGGCGCCACTTGTCTAAATCTTCGTGCGGAATAGGAATGGCGTCAATGCCGTATTTTTCAATCAACGGATGTTTTGTGCCATTTGCCCGATGAACATCAAACTCTTGTTTTAATAAAGCATCCACGGCCGAGTTTAGAGCGAAAGGATATCCGGGCGGCCGGCCTACTCCCAGCCGGCGATCATAATAAAAACAACGAGGACACTCCAAAAATAAATCTATCTTTGAGCGAGATAGCTTAAACGGTTCTTTTGAATTGGGATCGTATAATCCCTTTACTCGTTGGGAGTTATAGTATTGGGACATAAAATTATTTATAAATTTCTATTAAATCACGAAGTATGTCTGACCTAATTGGTTTATATTTTTCCTTTATTTCGATGTTATTGCCCTTATCGTAGTAAATATAAATCGCAGAGCTTTCAATATATTTTTTAATTAGTTTATTTTTTTGGTGAACTGACAAATTCTCGATAAAATTTATTAACCTGCTAATAGAATTATTTTGTTCCTTCTTTGATTTATCCAAAACCTTTTGTCTTATATCGTTATTTTTTACTGTCAATGATACAAAAATTAAATATTTTTTAAATAAACAATCGCTCTCATTTGATTTTAAATAATGATTAGCAATATCTTTGACCTGTTCGTCTGTTCCATACCTATAAATTAGCAAGCAAGCTAACGCTCTTGAATATTCTGACAATGGCTTAATATTTTTTTTGAAAAATAGACTTATCGACAAATCTTTTATTCGTTCTTTTGTTTGTTCTTTAATATCTGTGGAGTTAAAGATTAAAATAGTTTCTAATATATTAGTTTCCATGCCAGGATATAAATTTTCATCGGACAATAAATAATCCAACAAGCCATTTATTGCTTTATCAAATTTATTTTTATTATTTTTTATTCTTAATAGAAATTTAGCCAGCTTATTACCAGAAAAAAGAGTCGGATAAGATATTAAGTGACCATTAAGCTCAGACAACAAAAAATCTGATTTAGTGTAAGTAGATAAAGAATAAAATCTTTTTAAAATCTTAAGCCAGTTTTTTAATTTATATTTTTTGCTTCTCTTTAGGCTTATATAGTAATCTTTAAATTCTTTTATTTGGCTGTCTAATTTTTTATTGTTTTTGATAGCATTCAGAATTTTATTCTCAATTTCAGATATTTTTTTATTTTCCTCAAAAAATAATTCCTTAATAGCTTCTTTTTTATTTAAAATTAATGTCTTCTCAATACTCGAAACCAAATTCAACCTCCTTAATGATTCTGTTAAACATTTTAATGCTCTTTTGCCAATTACTTCTTCGTTAACTGCGATGGACATATCATCGACAAAACGGTAAAATTCGCAATCACTATTTTTACAAAATTCAGCCATGACCTCGTCATGCGAACCCAAAAAATAATAAGCAAGAACTCGTGAACAATCTATATCCTCCTGCGGCAAACCGTTGAAAGTGTTAACTTCATAGCAAAATCTAAAACGGCAATTCTCTAAAAAATAAAAAAGTAAATTTAATATCCCGTGCTTTCCATTAATATCTGTTCTAATTAAATCTTTCAAAACTAAAATATTTATATTTTCAAAATAGGAGGCAATATCAGTTACAACCAAGTAATCTTTATCGTTAAGTGAATTTTCTAACGCCTCCTGATGTTCTTTCCAGTCGTTAAACCATTTTTCATAATAATCATCACCGTTATTATTTTTGTTAGCAGTTATTTTTATTCCGCCTCTAATATTTTTGTTATTTCTTGTTTTCTCCAATAGTTCATTTTCAATTTGCTCAACGCAAAATCGATACACCAAAGCATCTTTAATATCAAATACCACTGTTGGCCTATTAATGCCTTTGCTTTTAGCAGATAAATGTAAATATGGTTTTGCTGGGTGGTATTTATGCGAATTTACTTCATGAACCAAAGAATCTAAATTTTTATCTAAATTAATTTCAAAATCAAGATAATCTAAAGGATCTCGTGTTATCAACTTAGAAAAACCTTTCGTATCTTTTTTAAGCCTCCGAAAGGTTTTCTTTAATTTGCTCTGATCAAAATTTTCTATATTATGATTCATATTTTATCATCCCCAAACTTCGCTTAT
>CAYSJA010000040.1:0-11642 GCA_964431235.1 uncultured Gammaproteobacteria bacterium | reverse complement strand
GTATGATAAAATATAGTCATAAAAATAAATAAAAATAAAATAAACAGTAGAAATAAGTCTGTTTTTTTGTTTGATTTAAAAATATGTCAAAAGTTTTAGAAATTAGCAAAGATAATTTTCAAGCTGAAGTTTTAGAAAGCGATATCCCGGTTTTAGTAGATTTTTGGGCTCCTTGGTGTATGCCTTGTTTAATGATGGCTCCAGTGCTTGATGAGTTGGCGGACAATATGGAAGGCAAGCTAAAAATTGCCAAAATAAATACTGAAGAAGGAGAGAATAAGAATTTGGCAGTTGAGTACCAAATTCAGAGTATTCCTAACATGAAGCTTTTTAAAGACGGTAAAGTTATAAAAGAGTTCATTGGTTTAAGGAATAAGGAAACCTTAAAAACAGAGTTGGAAGAGTCAATTTAAAGTCATTGGTTGTTGAGTCAATAATAAATTTATTTTATGAATGTTTTTAAAAGTAATTTACAAAGAATTGAGGAGATAAAAAAGTTGGAAGGATTAAGAGATGAAGAAATAGCGATTTTTCTTTCTCCGGTTGAGAGTCGTTATGCTGAATTAGAGCTTGACGGAAGAAAATATCCTGCCTGGAGAGTAGTCTACAGCCGCGATTTAGGACCGGGAAAAGGAGGAATAAGGTTTCATCCTGAAGTTAGCGAGGACAAAGTTAAATCTTTGTCTTTTTGGATGGCTTTGAAGAATTCTTTAGCTAATATCCCTTATGGCGGAGCTAAAGGAGGAATTAAAATTGATCCTAAAGTTTTAGATAAAAATAAGTTGGAGGAAATAAGTCGCCAATATGTACGGCAATTTTCTGATTTTTTGGGTCAAGACAAAGATATTCCTGCTCCTGATGTCTATACTAATAGTCAAACAATGTCTTGGATGCTGGATGAATTTGAGAAAATAAAAAAGCATCATGAACCCGGTATGATTACTGGCAAACCGATTGAATTAGGGGGAGTGAAAATACGTCAAGATGCTACTGCTCAAGGCGGTTATTTAGTTTTAAAGGAAATGGTTACCGCCTTTTTATCTAAAAAATCAGATCTAAGCATAGCTATTCAAGGTTTTGGTAACGCCGGTTCTTTATTGGCAGAAAAATTATTTGCTGATGGGTTTAGGATTGTAGCTGTATCCGACAGCTCAGGCGGAATTTATAATCAAGCCGGCCTGGATATTAAAAAATTGAAAGATTATAAAAAATTAACCGGTAATGTTAGCACTTATAATCAGGGAGAGAGGATAAGTAATCAAGATTTTCTGGAACTCAAAGTTGATATATTAGTTTTAGCTGCTTTAGAAAATCAAATTACAGATTCTAATGCGAATAAAATAAAAGCAGATTTTTTATTAGAGTTAGCTAATGGTCCGATTGATTTTGCAGCTGATAATATTTTATCTGCCAACAATAAGTTAGTTGTTCCTGATATTCTGGCTAATTCAGGCGGAGTGATAGCTAGTTATTTTGAGTGGGCACAGAATAAGACTGGCCAGATTTTAGATGAAGATTATCTCTGTCAGACTTTGGATAAAAAAATGCGGGTTAATTGGCATCGAGTTTATCAAAAATATATTGATTCTGATAAAAAGATAAGTCTGCGTCAGGCAGCCTATTCTTTAGCAATGAATCGGATAATAGAGGCAGCACGTTATCGAGGCAGGATAAAAGATTGATTTAAATTGGATTAACATAAAAACGGCTCAATTAAAGAGCCGTTTTTATTGTATGAAATTGAGATTAATTACAAGCGGCATTAGAAGCATTGGCAGTAGTTTCAGTGCCAAAACCCGGAGCCGGATTTTCAGGTGAAAGAGTGGTAGAGCATTCTTCCGGTTCATCATTAAAAGCGCTACAGATAATATTTAATAAGCTTTGTGGATCGCGCGCGCTTTGTACTTGAGTTTCGTTGATTATCAAAGCTGGTGAGCCGGCAACTCCATATTTAGTGTTTTCATCCTTATGGATAATAAATCCAGGGTAACTGCCTTTGAAATCAATATTATTTTCAAAATTTTCTGTTATCTTATATTCAGAATCAGTTTCTTCAATACAAGTATCTAGTTGATTTTGATTGATTTCTACTTCTGCTAAACAAGCATCAGTATTTCCTTGTAACAAAAAACACTCCAGATAAGGTATGAATTTATTAGATTGTTCTTTCTGAATACAATATTGGGCTAATTGTTCTTGTAATTCAATTTCGCCATGCATGGCGTAATCTACAAATTTTAATTCAAAATCTATTTTATCACCTAAAGTTTTAATAACAGGTAGAATACCTTTTTCAATTTGAGTGCCATAAGGGCAATGGCTCATGACAAATAACTCCACGTTTGGTTTGTTTGTTTTTGGCACTTCAACATTAACAGGAGCGGTCTGTTCGGAATTGTTATTTGTTTGATTTTTTACCTCATCAACATAAAAAGCTTGCGGAAAAAATATTTTCCCATCTTTAGTTGTGAAGGATTCAATTATGTCGCTAACAATATCTACTTTTACTTTGTATAAACCATATACCTCTTCAATTTCTTTGACAGTCGCTTTAGATCCCGGTGCCATTAAGAACTCATTTATAAATTCTTCAGTAACTGTTTTGGCTTCTTCCGGATCAAGGTTATTATTAACCGGTTTTTTAAAAGTTAACCAGCCGATTATAGCCAAAATGGCTATCAAGATTATAGGAAGTATAACTCTAGTGGACGTCCCTGACAATGAAAGACGCTTAATTGCTTTTTTCATAATTTTATAAAAGTTAATAAATTATAATTAAATATTTTAATATAGCTGTTATTATAGCAAGATTAAACATTATCGTCAAAAGCACTTTTTGATTATTAATTTTTAGGTAAAACGTTTTTTAGCTCTTCAGGCAGATCAATTGAAAAGTTTATCTTTTTGTTTTCTAAATTACAAAAAGATAATTGGCTAGCTACTAAAAATACGCGGCCTAAATTTAATTTTTTATTTTTTTCTCTAGTTTTCCTAGAACTATAGAGGTTATCTCCGACTAAAGGATGCCCATAAGCAAAGAAATGAACCCTAATTTGATGAGTGCGCCCGGTTTTAATCATTATTTCAACATAAGTATAGTTTACAAATTTTTTAAGGACTTGAAAAGTAGTAGAAGCCGGTTTAGCTTTGAATAGACCCTCAATATTACCCCTATCTCTTGATTTAGGCGTTTTTCTAACAAGAAGTTTATCTACATTTAAAGGTAGAGCTGCCATTTTATAACCCTTTTCCGCTCTTTTAATGGTAAAATTTATTTCATCATAATCCTTCCTTATCTTGCCATGGACCAGTGCTAGATATTTTTTATTTATATCTCTTTCTTTGAATTGTTTCTTTAAGCTGAGAAAAGCTGATTGAGTTTTAGTAATTACCATCAATCCGCTGGCGTCCTTATCTAAGCGATGGACGATTCCCGGTCGTAAACTGTCTTCACCGACATTTTTTATTTCCGGATATTTTTTTAGCAAAAAATCGACCAGTGTTTTTTCTTTTATGCCCGGACCGCCGTGAACGATTAAACCGGCCGGTTTGTTGATAACCAAATAATTTTCATCTTCAAAAATAATCTCAGGGAATTTATTTTTCATAGGGAATTTATTTTAAACGCCGTTTATTGATCTATAAGTTTGGCTCTGTTTAGATTTTTTAAATATAATGTTTAAGTCCTTTATATTTATACCACCTAAGAGAAATAGAAATAGGCCGTAAACAAAAGAGGAAAGGATTATTATGATAATTAGATTCAAAAAACCTTCCTTGAGAGAGGCGGGATAAAAATAAATAAAGAATCCCATAATAAAACTGGCGATAATTGATTTTAGAAGTACGACTATTTTTGGTAGAAAACGGCTGTATTTAAAAACACAATAGGCGGAAAAAAGAGCAATTACCATTTCGCTGTATATTGTAACAACGGCGGCACCCAGATATGAAAAACGAGGAATCAAAATCAAGTAGCCGGCTAAGGAGGTTAAACTGGTGAAGATGTAAAAACCGATTAATTTTTTTTGTTTGTTTAAAGCAATAATAGCATGGGAAAACATGGTACCAAGAAAAATGAAGGCAACCGCTATTATTAATAGATTTAAAATTTTACCGGATTCAGCAAAATCGTTTCCTCCAATAGCCACCATTATTGGTTTTGATAATAAAATGCCACCCATTATTAAAGGTATGGATACGATGGCCATAAAATCAAAAGATCTTTGTAGGGTTTTTTTAAAATAGTCCTCTTTTTTCTCTAACCAAGCAGTTGTCAAGATCGGTAAAATTAAACCAGCGAACATAAAAGGAATAGTAGTTAAAATGTCAATAACCCTGTAAGCAGCACCATATAAACCGACTTCGGAAGAACTTTTGAATAAAGATAGAAAGACGATATCTGTTCTTAGATAAATTAGATTCAGCATTATAGTTATTGCTAGGGGCCAAGAACGGATAATTATTTTTTTCCATAAGCTAAAATCCCAGCTCAATTTAAATTCAGCGAATTTTTTAGCAAAAAGATAATGAAATAAGAAATTAGTTGCTCCAGAGGCAAGAGTTGCCAATAGTATTCCGTTTATACCCTGATCAAATTGCCATGCTAGAATAATTCCTAAAATTAAAACAAACCGGCTTAAGGTTTCAGCTAAAACAGCTCTGTCCATTTTCAATCTTTTTTGTAACAAGCCGACAACAACCTGAATTAGGGCTGGAAATATAAAATAAGGGGCAGTGATTAAGATTCCTATTTTTATCGCTTGGCTATAAGGTATAAAGAAAAGAATTAAGGGGGATAAGCATAAAAATAGGATAATGGATAGCAGGCGGAAAGTAAAAAGGTTATTTAATATTTTATTTTCTTGAGTAGGATCATTTATTCCGCTTATCATCTGTACTGTTACTAGTGTAAGGCCGAAGTCGGCAAAAACAGCAAAAATGGTTAAAAAGTTTATAACAGTGGTATATTCGCCGAATCCTGATTTACCTAAATAGCGAGTAATGACAGCTAAAGCAAAAAGACCCAAGCCGGTTGATACAGCTTTTCCTATTATTTGAATGATGGTATTCTTAGCAATTTTTTTAGATAGACTCATTTTCTTGTTTTTTGTCAGCCATTCTTATATAATATAAATATCTAATTTAATTATAACATTATTTATGGGAATAACTAAAAAGTCAACTATTTCTTTTATTCTGTTACTTTTTTTTATTTTACCCAGCATAACAGGTTCTTTGCTTGTTAGCCCAGTATTAGCCGATGAATCTTTAGTCGGCCACCAAATCGGTCTGAACGAGGTCGGTTCTGTTTTTGGCGATGAACGCGCTAAGCAAGATGTCCGCTCCCTAATTGCTAATATTATATCTGTTGCCCTTGGTTTTTTAGCAGTTATATTTTTAGGTTTGATAGTTGTGGCCGGTTTTCAATATATGACCGCCGGTGGTAATGAAGAAAAGGTTAGTAAGGCTTTAGCACTTTTAAAGAATGCTATTATCGGTTTAGCAATTGTTTTGGTAGCCTGGTCTTTAACCCGATTTACCATCGTTATGCTGAATCGTGCTGCCAGAAATATGGATACTACGTTTTATCCTCAAATCGGTATGTAAAATAATATTTTGACAAAGATATACAATATGTTATTATTTAAATAGAAAGCTAGTTGTTTATCGCAATTAGCTTTTCTCTTAAAAGGTTTTATTTTATAATTTTATCTTTTAAGTAGAGTGTGTAAATAAGAAATAAAAACGGCCTGGCCGTTAAAAATTATGTCTGATATAAAAAATGCTATTAAACAGCTTTGTGAAGAAAAGAGCCTGGATTATGAATCAGTCCTATCAACTATAGAATTAGCTTTAGCGGCTGCTTATCGTAAAGATTATGGGGAAAGAAATCAAAATATAAGAGTAAAATTTAATCCATCCACTGGCAAATCAGAAATTTTTGATGTCAAAACCGTAGTAGCTGATTTACCAGCTGAAGAAGAAGCGGAGATGCTTGAAAATTTGTATAATCCAGACTCTAAAGAATTGAGAAAAGAAGAGTTCAGCCGAGAAAATCGATTTGCAGAAAAAAAGACGGAAGAAGGTGAAAAGAAAGAAAAAGAAAGCGTTGAAGAAGAAAAGAAAAAATTTAACCCCAAAATAAATATTCAGCTAAAAGAAGCTAAAATATTGAAGAATAATGCTGAAATTGGTGATGAAATAGTAACTGATTTGCCGATTCCGGAAAGCTATGGCCGCATGGCCGCTCAGACTGCCAAGCAGGTAATTGTTCAGAAGTTAAGGGAAATGGAAAGGGATATGGTGTTTAATGAATTTAAAAACAAAGAAAAAGAAGTCGTTTCCGGCATAGTTCAGCGCCGTGAAGGCCGTTTTGTTTTTATGGATTTAGGCAAAGCAATCGGCCTTTTACCTAGTGAAGAACAGATTTATAACGAGCGCTATAATGTTGGTGATAGACTAAAAGTATTTATTAAAGAGGTGCGCGAAGGTCATAAAGGCCCGGAAATAATTTTATCTCGGCGTAGTGAAGAAATTTTACGCAAAGTTTTTTATCTAGAGATTCCAGAAATCGCTAATGGTACCGTGGAAATAAAAAGTATAGCCAGAGAAGCTGGTTCTCGTTCAAAAGTAGCTATTTATACTGAGTCGGAAAATGTTGATCCGGTTGGATCATGTGTTGGGCAGAGGGGCTCAAGAATACAGACTATAATTGCTGAATTAGGAGGGGAGAAAATTGATATTATAGAATATAACGAAAGTTCGGCTAAATTTATTGCTAATGCCCTGGCTCCGGCTAAAGTTTTAAGCATAGAGCTTAATGAAGAAGAAAAAAAAGCGGAAGTTAAAGTCAGTTCAGATAAATTATCCTTAGCTATTGGTAAGAATGGGCAAAATGTTCGTTTAGCAGCTCGTCTTACCGGTTGGAAAATAGATATTATTGAAGCCAGTGAAGATGGAGAAAGGATTGTAGTTAGTGAAGATAAAATTGAAGATGAAAAAAATAGCACAGAAAAAGAGGAGGACGCGTCTATAGAAGAGAAAAAGGAAAATGGTAAAGAAGAAAAGAAAGAAAAAGAAAAAAAGGCGGATAAGGAAAAATAATAATCAGCCCTATTAATAAATAAAGTAAAGTTAAATTATTTAAAAATTTATGTTAACTACATTATTTATCATCGGTAGCGCTCTGGTGGCGGTTGTGTACGGTGTGATTGCAATCGCTTCTATTCTACGTTTACCAGGAGGAAATGATAAGATGAAAGATATTGCTTTAGCTATTCAAACTGGAGCTAAGGCCTTTTTAAATCGCCAATATAAATCAGTAGCTTTAGTGGCAATTGTTCTATTCCTGCTTATTGGTTTTATTCCTGCTTTAGGTTGGCTGACGGCAATTGCTTTTCTAGTCGGAGCAGTTTTGTCTGCTTTAACTGGTTATATTGGTATGTTTGTCAGTGTCAGAGCTAATGTCAGAACAACAGAGGCTGCTCGCGGTGGTTTGCAGAAAGCGTTGGACGTTGCAGTTAGAGGTGGTAGTGTTACGGGCATGCTGGTAGTAGGGTTAGCTCTTATTGGTACCGCTGGTTTTTATTTTATTACCAAAGATTTAAATGCCCTTATCGGTTTTGCCTTTGGTAGTTCCTTGATTTCAATTTTTGCTCGTTTGGGAGGAGGTATTTATACTAAAGCGGCTGATGTCGGTGCTGATTTAGTAGGGAAAATTGAAGTTAATATACCAGAAGATGATTCGCGTAATCCAGCTGTTATCGCTGATAATGTTGGTGACAATGTCGGTGATTGCGCCGGTATGGCGGCTGATTTGTTTGAAACCTATGCCGTTACTTCTATTGCCGCTATGGTTCTAGGATTTTTAACATTTTCTAATAATGAAAATATTATTCTTTATCCTCTAGCTTTGGGTGCAGTGGCAATTATTGCTTCTATTATTGGCATTTTCTTTATTCGTTTAGGTAGGAAGAAAAATATCATGAAAGCACTTTATAAAGGTTTGATTGTTTCTAGTATTTTAGCGGCCCTTGCTTTTTATCCAATCACTAATTACATGATTACTGATAAACCTCTAAATATATATCTATCTTCTCTTATTGGTTTAGCAGTAACCGGTTTGTTGGTCATTATAACAGAGTATTATACTTCAACTAAATTTTCACCGGTAAAAAGTATTGCCGAGGCTTCTAAGACCGGACACGGCACCAATGTTATCGCTGGTTTGGCGGTTTCCATGAAATCAACTGCTTGGCCGATTATAGTTATTGCTTTAGCTATTTTTGGTGCTTTTTCCTTGGCTGGTCTTTATGGGATTGCAATTGCTGCTATGGCTATGCTGTCTATGGCCGGAATTATTGTCACTATTGATGCCTATGGTCCGATTACCGATAATGCCGGCGGTATTGCTGAGATGGCTGAACTAGGAGAGGATATAAGGAATATCACTGATCCTTTGGATGCAGTTGGTAATACTACTAAAGCAGTTACTAAAGGTTATGCTATTGGTTCAGCTGCCTTGGCCGCTTTGGTCCTTTTCGCTGATTTTACTCATAAAATACAAGTGTCTGGTGGTAATTCCGAGTTTTTAATTAATAGCCCTTATGTCCTTATCGGTTTATTTATTGGCGGGTTATTGCCTTATTATTTCGGTGCTTTAGCTATGAAAGCGGTAGGAAAGACAGCAGGATCAGTAGTTGAAGATGTTAGAGCTCAATTTAAGGAAAAAGTTGGTATTATGGAGAGAACGGAGAAGCCCGATTATGGTCGGACTGTTGATATTGTTACCAAAGCCGCTATCAAGGAAATGGTAGTACCAGCTTTAATTCCAGTCATTGTCCCCATCATTATTGGTTTTGGTTTTAATATGATAAGTCCAGGCGCTGGACTTGAAGTTTTAGGCGGTTTACTTGTTGGTTCCATTGTTACCGGTGTTTTCGTAGCTATTTCTATGACTTCTGGTGGTGGCGCTTGGGACAATGCTAAAAAGTATATTGAATCAGGATTTTTCGGTGGTAAAGGATCAGATGCTCATAAGGCGGCTATTACCGGTGATACGGTCGGTGATCCTTATAAAGATACAGCTGGTCCGGCAATAAATCCGATGATTAAGGTATTAAATATTGTTGCCCTGCTTATCGTCGGTCTATTGGTGTTATAAATTTATTTTACATAAAATACAACATATAAGCCGGCTAAAACCGGCTTATGCTAAATTAACTAATAAACTATGAATATAAGTAAAAAAGAGTTAGAAAAATCAAAATTAGAAATAACAGTTGAGTTAAGTCAAGTAGAGTTTGCTCCCTATATTGAAAAAGGAGCTAAAAAATTATCAGAAAAGGTAAAGGTGGAAGGTTTTCGCCCGGGTAAAATTCCTTTTGACCTTCTGAAGCAAAAAATTGGGGAAATGAGTATTTTAGAGGAAGCCGCTAATATTGCTATTTCGAAAACAGTTGATAATATTGTTGAACATGAGAGCGGCGAACGTCAGCCCGTAGGTCAGCCCAGCGTCAGCATTACTAAACTAGCACCTAATAATCCCTTGGAGTATAAAATTACTCTGTCTTTGCTTCCTACAATAGAGATAGGGAAATATAAAGAGCTTGATATTAAACTTGAAGAAGCGAAAATAGAGGATAAAGAGCTAGAAAGAGCTCTTAAGGATTTAAGGGAATCAAGGGTGACGGAAAAAATAGCGAGTCGTAAAATAAAAGAAGGCGATAAAACTTTGATTGACATTGAGATGTTTTTAGATAAAGTGCCGGTAGAGGATGGGATTCATAAAGATTTGCCAATAATTATTGGTAAAGATTATTTCGTTCCGGGGTTTGACAAGAATTTAATCGGTTTAGAAAAAGACGAAGTGAAAGAGTTTTCTCTTTTCTATCCAGAAGATCATCACCAAAAGCATTTAGCCGGCAAGAATGTAAAATTTAAGATAAGAGTAAAGGAAGTTTATGAAAGAAATCTACCTGAGCTTGATGATAGCTTTGCTGCTTCCTTTCATTTAAAGAATATGGAAGAATTAAAGAAAGGGTTGAAGGATAGCCTACTCCAAGAAAAAAAGCGCAATACTGATTTAAAAAATGAGTCAGAGATGGTGGGAAAAATTGTAAGAAATACTAAATTTGGAGAATTCCCGGAAGTACTTATTGAAAGCGAGACTAAAAACTTGTTGGCTGAATTAGAACAGTCAGTTGTTAAGCAGGGTGGTAAGTTTGAGGATTATTTAAACCATTTAAAAAAAACTAAGGAGGAATTAATGCTTGAGATAACACCTAACGCCGTCAAGAGAGTGAAAGCAGCTTTAGTGATAAGGGAAATTTCCATAACTGAAAAAATCTTTTCCAGCGAACAGGAAATTGAAGATAAGATAAAGGAATTAAAAGAGCAATATGTTGGCCAGGATAAAATATTGAAGATGTTGGAAGAGCCCGGCTATAAGAATTATTTGCGCAACATATTAACTAATGAAAAAGTAATAGCAAAATTAAAAGAGTGGAATTATGCCAATACTGGCGATAAACAAAAAAGCTAGATTTGATTATGAGCTTCTTAATAAGTATGAGGCGGGTTTAGTTTTGTCCGGTCAGGAAGTGAAGGCAGTTAAAAATGGCCAAGCTAGCCTTAAAGGGAGTTATATAATTCCTAAAACTAAAAATGGAAAAACAGAATTGTTTTTACTAGGCTGTCAAATCCCTTCGTATAAACCGGCTGGGCCTTTGCCTGAATATGATTCAAGAAGGGAAAGAAAATTGCTTCTTAGAAGATGGGAAATTGACCGTTTACTAGGAAAAAAACAAGAGCAGGGCTTGACACTAATCCCGCTTAAAATATATACTAATCATAGTTTTTTGAAATTAGAGTTTGCTGTGGCAAGAGGGAAGAAAAAATATGATAAAAGAGAGGCTATCAAAAAAAGAGATATTGAGAAGAGATTGCGATCATTAACAAAAAGAAAGTAAAATAGATTGGGGATGCTAGGCATCGACAATCGACTGTTTTTTAAATATTCAAGGCGTGCTTAGTTGCCACGTTAAACCGACTAAAAAACACAATTGCCAAAAAGGCAAAAGCGTTTACTTGGGCTATCCCAAGTTACGCTCCTGTTTTAGCTTAATTATTAGCTGAAACCATCGACGATAGTAAGTCTCCATAGCTGTTGTTCGGTGTCATAAACATGGAGATAGATTTAATCTGCTCTTTCCGGATTAAGCCGAAACCAAAGGAAGATCGCTCAGATTGCTTTTTGCTCGATTTATGATAATTTGAGTTAAAACCAATAAATTGAGATAACCTTGTAAATGTATTTAAAAAAACCGATTGGACATGGGTTCAATTCCCATCATCTCCACAAAAATGAGTTGCGGTGGCGGAATCAATAGGCGCTTTTTAGTGTTTCTAGTTGAATATAGGTATAATGATAAATTACAGGATTTAAAGGAATATAAAGGAAAAAGTACGTTAATGGTCCAGTGGTGGAACTGGTATACACGCAGCACTTAAAATGCTGTGCCTAAAAGGCGTGTGGGTTCGATTCCCACCTGGACCACTGATTCAAGCGGGTATCGTATAGTGGTTATTATGTAACCTTGCCAAGGTTAAGAGACGGGTTCGATTCCCGTTACCCGCTC
>CAYSJA010000039.1:0-43617 GCA_964431235.1 uncultured Gammaproteobacteria bacterium | reverse complement strand
TTTATTTCCCAAATAGCATCTTTTTCACCAGAAGCAGAAATAATTACCGCTTGGGTTATTACTTTTTGTTTTATTAGTTTGTTATAGCTTTTTAGTTTTATTTTAAAATTACTTTCGTTAGCTAATATAATTGGCGTATCGGAAAATATTATTTTTCCAGTGTTATAAGCATTACCACTACCAACCACAAAAGGTAATCCTTTTATTTTTAAGTTAAACTTTGACACGGGATTTTGTTTAAAAAAGGAAAGAGCCAGAAGTGTGCTTTCTGCCAAGCTAGGCAAATTTTTACTATTCATATTTTTACTTTATTTTATTATATTTTCTATTATAATTTATCTTGATTTTTATTTCAATTTGCGCTAAAGTTTTTGTAGCTTTTAAAGGCATTTTCTATTTTCTATTTTTTAAGAATTAATTAGTTTTATTTATGTCCGGACACTCTAAATGGGCGACAACTCATCGTCAGAAAGCAGCCGTGGATATCAAGAGAGGGGCTATTTTTACCAAATTAGCTAATATAATAACTATTGCTGCTAGAAAAGGAGGAAATCCTAATATTAACCCTTCCTTGAGATCAGCCATTGATCAAGCCAGAGCGGCTAATATGCCTAAAAATAATATAGAAAGGGCTATAAAGAAAGGAACCGGAGAATTGCTTGGCGATCAGGTGGAAGAATTATATTACGAAGGGATTATTCCTCCTGGTGTACAAGTGATTGTGAAGTGTTTGACGGATAATAGAAATAGGAGCGGATCAACAGTTCGCCATCTATTCACTAAATATGATGGTGCTTTTGCTTCAGTAATGTGGAATTTTAATCAATTAGGGGCGATTAGCGTTTCTCAGAAAGAAATAAAGGAAAAACATTTGGGCTATGAAGAGTTAGAGTTAGAATTAATAGATAAAGGTATAGAGGATTTTGTTAAAGAAAAGGAAGGAATAACGATTTACACAAATGTGAAAGATCTACAAGTAGTAAGAGATTTTTTAGAAACAGAAAAGGGCTTGAAAGTAGAACGGGCCGAGATGGATTATGTCGCTAAAGAAAAAATAGATTTATCTGTCAATGATAGAGCGAGACTGGAAAAGTTCATGGAAGAGCTTGAAGACAATGAAGATGTAAATGATTATTATATGAATTTTAATTAAAAAATAAATGGAAAAAATAATTTTAGGAATTGATCCCGGTATCGCCGATACCGGTTATGGCATTATTAAAAAAAATGGGACTAAATTGACTTGTTTGGGTTATGGTAGTATCAAGACCACTCCCAATCAAGATTTAGCTGACCGTTTGACTTTTTTATATCAAGAATTAAATGAGATTATAAAGAGATATCAACCCCAGGTAGCCGCTATAGAAAAACTTTTTTTTAATAAGAATACAAAAACCGCTCTAATGGTTGCTCAAGCGCGCGGAGTTTCTTTATTGGCTTTGTTTCAAAATAAACTGCCTATTTGTGAATTTACTCCTTCTCAGGTAAAACAGGCAGTATCAGCCTATGGTCAGGCCGGAAAAGATCAGGTGCAAAAAATAGTAAAGTTAACTTTAAAACTAGAAGAATTGCCCCATCCTGATGATGCGGCCGATGCTTTGGCTGTGGCAATTTGTGCTTTAAATTATAATTTATGTCTAAAGAGAAAAAATTAAAAATAGTTCACATAGCTTCCGAGGTTGCTCCTTTTTCCAAAACCGGTGGTTTAGGCGATGTAACGCGCAGTTTACCTAAGGCCCTGAAACGCCTAGGGCATGAGGTTTTTTTAATAACTCCTCTATACAGCCAGGTAATAGATAAAAAAAAGTGGAATTTAAAATTAATTTTAGAAAATGTCAATTTGCGTTTGAACAGCCAGGAAAATGTCAAGGTTAATTATTGGCAGGGGTATTTAATGGAAGATTTACCGGTTTATTTTATTGAATGTAAAAAGTTTTTTTCTAAATATAAAAAAATTTATGGATCAGGCAAAGAAAATGCTCGTTTTTTAATATTTGATGTGGCTGCTTTAAAACTTTTATCTCTTCTTAAGAAACCAATTGATATTATTCATTGCCATGATTGGCAATCGGGATTGGTTCCATATTATTTAAAGACAGATTTCCGTTATTCTAAAACTTTAAAGAAAGCTAAAACCGTTTTCACTATTCATAACCTTATTTTTCAATTCGGGCATAATTGGTGGGAGACTCCTTTAAAAAATAAAGACTACGGTCGTAGTCGTCTTCCTCATATAAATGATCCAAAAATAGAATACATAAATTTTGCCAAGCGCGCGATTCTGTCAGCCGATATTATAAATACTGTTAGTGAACAATATTGCCAAGAAATAATGACTAAAAAATTCGGTCAGGATTTGCATCGTATTTTAAAAAACAGATCACGTAAATTGTACGGTATTATAAATGGTATTGATTATAATACTTATAACCCGGGAAAAGATGATAATCTGCATCAAGTTTATTCTTATGAGACTTCGGATAATAAGGAGAGTAATAAAAGGTATTTACAAAATAAAATTGGTTTGCCTGAAAATGGAAAAATTCCTATGCTTTGCACTACTTCCCGAGTTACTTTTCAAAAAGGATTTGATTTGATTTTGAAAATAATTGACCCTTTGCTTAAAATGGACATACAGCTTGTTTTCATGGGAGATGGCAGTGAAGAGTATATTAAGCCGATTAAAAAATTACAGCGAAAATTTTCCGATAAGATAGTTTGGCTACCTTTTAATCAAGATATGGAAACTTTACTTTATGCTGCCAGCGATTTATTTTTGCTGCCTTCCAATCATGAGCCCTGTGGAATAAATCAATTAATAGCTATGCGTTATGGTTGTATCCCGGTTGTTAGAGAAATAGGTGGATTGTATGACACAGTTGATAATTTTAGCCCTATTGATAAAAAGGGAACTGGTTTTACTTTTTTTTCCGAAGACGCTAACATGTTTTACGCTGCTATTATTAGAGCTTTGGAAAATTATAAACATACGCGGGTATGGCGGAGCTTGGTTAAAAAAGTTATGCGCCAGTCTAATAGTTGGGAAATACCGGCCAAAAAATATGTAGAACTTTATTTAACGGCAATTTCTAAAAAATAATTCTATGCGCTGGATAAATTTATTACATTTTTATCAACCGGCCAATATTGACTCTTTTAATATCAAAGAAGCCCTTGATAAAAGTTATTGGCGACTTATCAGATTAATGGAGGAGCATCCCTGTTTAAAGATGACTTGGAATATTTCCGGCTGCCTTTTAAATAGATTAAAAGATGAGGGTGAAAAGGAATTCATTGTTCGCCTTATAAAATTAATCAATAAAAAGCAGGTTGAGATTACTTCCACAGCCGCTTATCATGGTCTATTGCCACTTTTACCTTTACAAGAAGTAAGTTTACAAATAAAAGAAAATGAAGAAATTTTACAAAATATTCTTGGCTTTAAGGTTAAGCCCACCGGTTTTTTTCTGCCGGAGATGGCTTATTCGCCAGCGGTAGGAAAAGTTATAAAGAAGAAGGGATATGATTGGATTATTTTAGATGAAATAGCTTTTCCAAACAATAAAAAATTAAAAAATAATCGTTATTATATTGATAAAAATAGTGGGCTAAAAGTAATTTTTCGTGATCGCTCCATATCAACTTCCTATCCTCCGGCTAAAATTTTAGATTTAAGTGAGAAAGAAAATAGCCAAGAAATTATAATAACTGTTACTGATGCTGAGCTTTACGGCTTGCGCCATGAAGATCCCACCGGTGATATGGAAAAAATCGCTAAAAAAGAAAATATAATAACAGACACTATTTCTGGATTTATTAAGACAGTCCAACCTTTTATTGATCAGGAAGAACCCTTGTGTTTCCTTTCTTCTTCTTGGGATTCCAGTTTAGAAGATATCAAGAGAAAGGAACCTTTTAAATTATGGCAAGATAAAGGCAATCCTATTCATAAAGAATTATGGATATTGGCTGAATTGGCTATGTCTTTAGGTAAAAAGTTTAAGCAAGATAAGAATTATCAGTGGTATCGCTGGCATTTAGTACGTGGTTTAGCTAGTTGTACTTTTTGGTGGGCTAGTGCTTTTGATTTCTCTACAATATTTGGTCCTTATGCCTGGAATCCTGATATTATTGAACGCGGTCTGGAGGATATAGTTAGATCAATACGGTCTTTAGAGAGCCCTAAGAGTAAAAAGTATAAATTACAGGCGGAAAAACATTATTTAAAAATTAAAAAATTAATCTGGGAAGAACATTGGCAAAAGCATTGGCAAAATCGCTTTTAACACCTCAACCTTAATTTTAAATTTAGCTATGAATAAAATTTTACATCTGTTTGACGAAACATATGTCTTGAATATGTTTAAAAAACAGCTCCTCCCTCTCTATCCCCAATTTTCCGATATTAAAGATATTAAAATAATTCCTTATAAGAAAATGGTATGGGCTACCACTTACCACGTAGTTATTGGATTTAATATTAACTTTATAAAACCTAGCGGACAAACAGAATTAATTCTAATAGTTTGTTCCGCTCATAGTAATGAATCAAGAGAAAATGTATTTCAGGCCATGCAATATTTATGGAAGCATAAGTTTAATCGTGGACATATAGATATTCCTAAACCGCTTTTTTATTTGGATTATTTTCAAGGCACTTTTTATCAGGGACTGATCGGTGAAAATTTAATGTATTATATAGATAGTAAAAATTATCAGGAATTAGAGATAATGATTCCTTTAGCAGCTGAACTCTTTGCTCGTTTACACCAGATTCCCGCCGGTACAGAAGCTAATTTTAATCCGATAAATTCACGAATTAAAACTGTAGTTCCCGGAGTAGAGATTATTTTGAGGGAAATGTCTTATCGTTTTGACGGTAAATTTAAAAATAGTTTTGATAAAATTTACAGCAAGCTAATATCTAAGGAAGAAAATTTTTTTAAGCAACATAATAGTGAACTTTGTCTTATCCACGGAGACGCTCATACAGAAAACATAATCCATACTGGTAAAGGTCGAGTAGGGTTGATTGATTTTACAGATTTTTGTTTAGGAGATTTTGCTCGCGATATCGGCACCTTTATCCAGCAGTTGGAATATAAAATAATTGTCAGGAACAACAATCCTGATTATGCTAAGAAAATGAGTGATTTATTCTTGACTTCTTATTTATCGGTTGCAAATAAAAAGCATAGTTCTTATTTAACTGATAGAATAAGACTTTATTATGACTGGACAGTAGTCAGAACAGCTGTTTATTTATTTTTGAAGCATAACAGTGATCCTTATCATGCAGAAATCTTATTGGAAAAGGTGAAGAATGATTTACAGGTATAGATAGAAACAAACAATACTATTTAAAAGCTGAACTTATGCTATAATAAAATAGATACCTAGTATTTATTTGAAGATAAGAATAGTTAAATATGGGAAGAAGAAAAAAACGAAAAAATCCATCCGATTATTTAATGTTACCTGATTTTTATTTGGATGAAGGGGCTAGGCGGAGTATTTGGATAGTTATTTTACTAGTTTTAGGGCTGGTTTGTTTGTTTGGACTCTTTAATTTATCTGGTAATTTTGGGCAATTTTTATCTAAATGGCTAACTATTATTTTCGGTTACGGTAAATTTTTAGTGCCAATAATCTTATTTTATTGGGCGAGCTTGATTATTAAACGAGGGAAAAAAAATTTTCGCTTTAATAATTATCTAGGTTTAGTGTTTTTATTTTTATCATATCAAACATTGTTTCATTTTTTCTTTGCTGTTGAAAAATGGCTTGTCGTAGCTAAAGATGGCAGCGGGGGCGGTTATATCGGTTATTATTTTAGCCGAGTATTTTTTTATGTTTTTGGTTTCTGGGGTGGAGTAGCGGTTTTGGTTGCTTTATTTTTAATTTCTTTAGTTTTGATTTTTAACACTTCTCTTAACCGAATAATAGGTCGAGAAAGTTTTATATTAAAGATTTTTCAGCCATTCATAACTTTTTTTAGAGAGCTCTTTAAGCGTTCTAATGAAGAAGAATATGGAGATAATGAAGATAAGAGTGATTTTATTGATGAAGCTAGGGAGGAAGTCCTAGGCGCCTGGGAAAAGCGAGAAGTTGATGATGTTTCTGAAGAAGGAGATGAGCCGATTATACCAGCCAAAGCTAAAAGTTGGGATTTGATTCAAGAAAAAATTTCCTGGCCGAAAAAATTTGTTAAGATAGATTTACCTATAGAACTTTTAAACAATAGATTTTTTCAAGCAATTGGCGGGGATACTAATTTGAATTCTCAGAAAATTAAAGATACTTTGGATAAATTTGGTATTGAAGTAGAAATGGGAGAAACCAAAATTGGACCAACAGTAACGCAATATACCTTTCGTCCGGCAGAAGGTGTTAAGCTTTCACGTATTACCACTTTAAGCAATGATTTATCTTTAGCTTTAGCAGCTCACCCAATTAGGATTGAAGCTCCGATTCCCGGCAAGTCCTTAGTTGGAATAGAAGTTCCTAATCGGGCTAAAGCGATTGTCGGGTTAAGGGAAATATTAGAGGATAAAAATTTTAAAAAGAGAAAAAATAACTTGTGTATTGCTTTAGGGAAAGATGTTGCTGGTAATGCCTGTTTTTATGATTTAAACAGAATGCCGCATCTATTAGTAGCCGGTGCTACTAATTCTGGGAAATCAGTTTGTTTGAATGCTATTATTACTAGTTTGCTTTATCAAAACAGTCCTAATGACTTGCGCTTTATTATGGTTGATCCTAAGCGAGTAGAGCTACCTGTCTATAATGGCATTCCTCATCTTCTTACCCCGGTTATAACTGAAGTGTCTAAAACGATAAATTCTTTAAAGTGGTGTTTAAATGAAATGGATAGAAGATATAATCTATTGAACAAATCAGGTAAAAAGAACATTAATTCGTATAATCAGAGCGCTAAAGAAAAATTGCCGTATATAGTTTATATTATTGATGAACTAGCTGATTTTATGATGACAGCTGGTAAAGAAATGGAAGCAGCTACTATTCGTTTGGCGCAAATGTCGCGCGCTATCGGTATTCATCTTATTTTAGCTACGCAAAGACCAAGCGTAGATGTTATTACCGGTCTTATCAAGGCGAATATACCGAGCCGCATTGCTTTTTCCGTTGCCTCTTTGGTTGATTCTAAAACCATCTTAGACGTTTCTGGGGCAGAAAAGCTTTTAGGCCAGGGCGATATGTTATTCACTAGTGCTGAGTTATCAAAGCCAAAGAGAATCCAGGGGGCCTTTTTAAGCGAAGCAGAAATAAATGATATAGTTAATTACATAAAGGAAAAAAGCGGTCAGGCTGAATATTTGGAAGGGATTACTGATAGGCAAAAAGTTAGCGGTATCGCTGGTGTTGGTTTAGATGGAGTTCATGGAGATGAAGATGAATTATTTGAAGAAGCTAAGGAGATTATTATAAGAGCAGGTAAGGCCTCTACTTCTATGTTACAACGGCGTTTGTCTATTGGTTATGGCCGGGCGGCTAAAATTTTGGATATGTTAGAGGACTCTGGTATAATCGGACCAGCTAATGGTTCCAAACCACGTGAAGTTTTGCTTAGCCAGGAAGAGTATGAGACACAAGGAGCTGTTAGTGCTATGCCTATTCATAATCGCAACCAGACCCCAATTCCGGATAGTTATTTTGCCGATAGTGAAAAAGATGATAATGAGGAAGGGAACGACGAATCTTTATATTTTAATCATCAATTTGAAGAAAATGGTGATAATGGGATTGAAAAAAATAGTGAAGAAGATTTTGAGGAAAACAAAAATAGAAAAAAAGAAGAGGAAGTAATTGATAATGAGGATAAAATTCTAGAGGAGATAAGAGAGAAAGATAATAAAGAGAAACAAGATAAAGATCAAACTAAGTCGGAACCAAACCCGCTTGATGAAGATGATGAAATGTTTTTTGCTAAATAGATCAAATTTTTAGCTTATTAAGTAATTTAAAATATTTTTATGAAATTTGAAAAACCAGAAAATAATTCATTATCAAATTTTGATAAAATAGATAAAGGTCCGGAAGCAGCTTTATTGCCCGAAGAAAGAGAGGCTAAGCTTAAAGAGGGGATTAAGGCTTCTCATCAAAAATTAAAGAAATTATTGGCTGACTTTTCTATCTTATCTGAAGAAGACTATTTTCATTCCCGACAAAAATTAGAAGAAGTTTTAGATAAGATAAGAGATGTAGAAACAGAACAGCAGATAATGAAGGATAAATTAGAAGAGATCTTGAAGGTTAAGGAACAGTTTGATCAAAATAATCTACAAAAAGAATTAGATGATAATTTGGCTTTTAAAAATTGAGATAATTTAACTGACAGTTTTTTAACCGTAAGTAAAGTTTCTATTTATGATGGAAAAAGTTAAAAAAATGATTCCTAAAAAAATTTTTAAAGCCTTGCAACCGGCTTATCATTTTTTATTGAGTTTGTTTTCCGCCATTTTATTTTGTTTTCCTAGCCGGCATTTATTAATTATTGGGATTACTGGAACAAGCGGTAAAACTTCAACCTCATATTTAGTTTATAAAATACTTCAAGAGGCCGGTTATAAAACTGGCCTTACCTCCACGGCGGTTTTTTCCGATGGTGATAAAGAATGGCTCAATGATAAAAAAATGACTATGCCTGGGCGCTTGTTTATCCAAAAAATGTTACGTCGGATGATAAAAAATAATTGTTGTTATGCAGTTTTGGAAACCACCTCTGAGGGCATAAAACAATTTCGCCATCGTTTTATAAATTATGATGTTTTAGTTTTTACCAATTTGTATCCGGAGCATATTGAGTCTCATGGCAGTTTTGATAAATATAAACAAGCTAAAGGTAGATTATTTTTTCATCTTTCCCGTTTTAAAAATAAATATGTTGATGATAAAAAGATAGTTTGTTGTCCAAAAAGCGGTTTGGAAAAAATAAACTTTACCCGAGCCAAAAAGACAATTATTGTAAATGGTGATGATAAACAGGCTTCTTATTTTTTGAATTTTTGGAGCGAAGCTAAAATAGTTTATTCGCTTAGCCCCGATTTTAACTTTAATAAATTGGAACAAAATCTAAGCGGAGAGGCAGCAGTCAAAGATTTTTCAGCGGTTAGAGGAGAATTAATGTCAGTTTCTCCTTTTGGTTTGGATTTAAAAATTAATAACCAGGAAATTAAGTTGAATCTTTTGGGTGCTTTTAACGCAATTAACGCTTTAGCCGCTTATAGTGTTGCTTTGAGTCAATCAATTCCAATAGAAAAAATAAAAACTGGCTTAGAAAAGGTTAAATCTTTAGCTGGTAAGATGGAAATTATTTCCGCTGACCAGGATTTTATCGCTTTAGTTGATTATTCCTTTGAGCCTAAAGCTTTAGAAAATTTATACCAAACAATAAAACTCTTTTCTTATAATAAGCTTATCCATGTTTTAGGTTCTACCGGCGGAGGTCGTGATAAGGCGCGTCGTCCGATTCTGGGGCGCTTAGCAGCTGAGGCAGCTGATATTGTTATTGTTACCAACGAAGATCCTTATGATGAAGATCCTGAGGAGATAATAGAGCAAGTGATAAATGGAGCAGAGCAAGGCGGAAAACAAAGGGGTAGAGATCTATTTAAAATTTTAGATAGGCGAGATGCTCTTAAAAAAGCTGTAGAATTAGCTAAAAAAGGTGATTTATTGCTTGTTACCGGTAAGGGAGCTGAACAGTATATATGTTTAGCTCAAGGAGAAAAAATGGCCTGGGATGATAGAAAAGAACTTAAACAGGCAATTGTGGATAAAATGTGTATTGACAAAAAACAATTATTATAATAATATAATAACAAACTTACACTTTTTTAAATAAAAAAGTGATTTATAAAAAAACGAATTAATTGAATATTTTTAAAAAACTCAAGCCAATTTTGGATTGAGATTTTTTTGCTTTTTTTAGTTTGAATTTAAAAATTACTTTATATATTTATGTCTAAACGAAAATCATTTTCAGAGGCTAAGGCTATCTTGCCTATGCCTGATTTGATTGAAATTCAAAAAGACTCTTACAATTGGTTTTTGAAAGAAGGTTTAACCGAACTGTTTGATGAAATAAATCCAGTAGTTGATTTTATTGGTCGTGATTTAGAGCTCTATTTTGAAGATTATTATTTGGACGAACCTAAATTTTCAGAAATTGAGAGCCGAAAGAAAAATATTACCTATGAAGCGCCTTTGCGTGTTAAGACCAGATTGCTTAATAAGAAAACTAAACAAGTTGTTAATCAAGAGGTTTTTTTAGGAGATTTTCCTTTAATGACTAATCAAGGAACTTTTATCATCAACGGAATTGAAAGAGTAGTTGTTTCTCAGCTTATAAGATCAGCTGGTGTTATGTTCACAGCTGATTTTATAAAGGGGAAAAAATGTTATGGCGCTAAGGTCATTCCTAATCGAGGTGCCTGGTTAGAGATAGAAACCGATTCTAATAAAGTTTTGTGGGTAAGAATAGATCGTAAACGCAAAGTAGCTATTACTTCTTTGTTACGCTCTTTTGGTTATGCAAGCGATGAAGAATTGATAAAATTATTCAAGGAGGTTGATTTGGTGAAAAATGGAGAAGAAAAAACTTTTATTGAGGCTACTATTGAGAAAGATTTAGCTAAAGATGAGGCCGAGGGTTTGCAAGAAGTTTATCGTCGTATTCGGCCAGGAGACTTAGCTTCAGTTGATAATGCCCGCCAACTTATTCATTCCATGTTTTTCCGTTTTGATCGTTATGATTTCGGTCGGGTTGGCCGCTATAAGCTTAATCGTCGTTTTAATTTAAATTTGCCTACCAATAAAAAAGATTACCGCATTTTAAGAAAAGAGGACCTAGTTTTAATTATTAAAGAAATTATTCGTCTTAATATCACTAAAGAGCCTGAAGATGATATTGATCATTTAGGTAATCGTCGGGTGCGCGCAATAGGCGGATTGATTCAAAATCGTTTCCGAGTGGGGTTAGCTAGGATGGAGAGGATAATAAAAGATAGAATGTCAACTTCAGATATTGCTAATTTAAATCCCTCCAAATTGATAAATGCTCGTCCAGTTATTGGAGTGGTTAGGGAATTTTTCATGTCTTCCCAGCTTTCTCAATTTATGGATCAAACTAATCCTTTGGCTGAATTGGAACATAAGCGACGTTTGAGTGCTATGGGACCGGGAGGTTTGACTAGAGAAAGAGCCGGTTTTGATGTCCGCGATGTACACTCTACTCACTATGGCCGAATTTGCCCAATTGCTACTCCAGAGGGGCCTAATATTGGTTTAGTCGGTCATTTAGCCAGCTATACTAGATTAAATAGCTATGGATTTTTAGAGACTCCTTATCGCAAGGTGATAAAAGATAAGAAAGGATATAGAGTTAGCGACGAGATTATTTATTTAGATGCTTTTGAAGAAGAAAAATATATAACTGTTGATTCTACTATTCCAGTTGATAAAAATGGTTATTTTTTAGTACCAAAATATGAGGCCAGAATAAATGGCCAACCCGGAATAGAGGAAGTGAAGAATATTAATTTTGTCGGCGTGGCTGCTAATCAAATTATTTCTATTGCCACTTCTTTAATCCCTTTTATGGAACATAATGACGGACAAAGATCTCTTATGGGAACGAATATGCAACGTCAAGCTGTTCCTTTGATAAAAAATGAAGCTCCAATTGTCGGAACTGGTGTGGAAGAAAGAGCCGCTCGTGATAGCGGGCATGTAATTATTGCTGATGAAAATGGCGTTATTTCTCGGGTAGATGCCAGTGTTATTGAATTAAAAACTAAAAAAAAGCAGACAATTATTTATAATTTAAATAAATTTATACGTTCTAACTCTTCTACTTGCATCAATCAGCATCCGATTGTTGAAATTGGTGATAAAGTAAAGAAGGGACAAATATTGTCTGATGGTCCGGCTATTGATAACGGAGAATTATCTTTAGGAAGAAATATATTAGCTGCTTTTATGACTTGGGAAGGTTTTAATTATGAAGATGCCATTATTATTTCTGAACGTTTGGTAAAAGAAGATATTTATTCTTCCATTCATATTGAAAATTATACCATTGATGTTCGTGACACTAAACTTGGTCCGGAAATAGTTACCAATGATATCCCTAATATCAGTGAAGAAAAATTAAAAAATCTTGATGATGAAGGCGTTATTCATATTGGCGCCGAAGTATCAAGCGGTGATATTTTAGTGGGCAAAATTACCCCTAAAGGTGAAACTACCCTATCGGCTGAAGAAAAATTGTTACGGGCGATATTCGGTGAGAAAGCTAAAGATGTCCGCGATTCATCGCTTTATTTAGAGCATGGCGAGCATGGCAAGGTGGTAGATGTGAAAATATTTTCTCGTGAGGAAGGGGATAAGCTGTCGGCTGGAGTTTTACAATCTATACAAGTGTCAGTGGCTAATTTGCGCAAAATCCAGGTAGGAGACAAAATGTCCGGACGCCACGGAAATAAAGGTGTTATTTCTAAAATAGTGCCGGTGGAAGATATGCCTTATATGGAGGATGGCACTCCGGTTGATATTATTTTATCTCCTTTAGGTATTATTTCTCGTATGAATTTAGGACAGCTGTTAGAAACTCATTTAGGTTTTGCTGCTAAGAAACTTAATTATCGGGTCATGTCTCCGGCCTTAAATGGGATTACCGAAGAGCAAATTAAGGAAGAGCTGAAAAAGGCTGATTTGCCTGAGAATGGAAAGATAACTCTTTATGACGGTAAGACCGGACAATCTTATGACCATCCTATTACGGTTGGTTATAAATATATATTAAAGCTAAATCATATGGTGGAAGATAAAATCCATCAACGTTCTATCGGTCCCTATTCCCTTATCACTCAACAGCCTTTAGGAGGGAAAGCTCAGTTTGGCGGGCAAAGATTTGGAGAAATGGAAGTTTGGGCATTGGAAGGCTATGGTGCTTCCCATACTCTGCAAGAAATTTTAACTATTAAATCTGATGATATTCCTGGGCGCAGTAAAGCTTATGAGGCTATTATTAAAGGCGAGGAGATTGAAAAGTTAAATGTTCCTGAATCTTTTAACGTTTTGATAAGAGAATTGAAAGGATTAGGGCTTAATGTTGAACTTTTAAGTGCTGAGACGGAAACACCAGCTTCTGAAGTAATAACTAATTTAGATGAAGAAGAGGAATTAGAAGAGAAAAATGATGGACTTGCGCTTGAGAGTTTAGAGACAAAAGCTGAATTGAAAAAAGAAACAGAGTAATTGCAAAGTTAGGTAAATAATAAATAAAAATTTACATAATATTTATGTTAAATCCAATAAAAACTAGCGACTTTGATGCTATTCGTCTTAAATTAGCTAGCCCAGAAGAGATTTTGGCTTGGTCTAAAGGCGAAGTGACGCGTCCAGAAACCATTAATTATCGTACTCAGAAGCCAGAAAAAGATGGTTTATTCTGCGAGAAGATTTTTGGTCCGACTAAAGATTGGGAATGCGCCTGTGGGAAATATAAAAAAATACGCTATAAAGGTATAATTTGCGATAAATGTGGAGTTGAAGTTACCAGAAGTATTGTTAGGCGCGAACGTTTTGGCCACATTAATTTACAGGTTCCGGTTTCTCATATTTGGTTTTTACGCGGGCTATCTTCAAAAATTGGCTTATTGTTAAATTTAGGGATTCAATCCCTGGAAAGAATTATTTATTATGCCAGCTTTATTGTTACCGACGTTGATAATAATTTAAAAGAAGAAGCTATTTCTCAGATTAAATCTGAATATAAAAGCAAATTGAAAGGATATGAAAATGAATACAATAATAAAGTTAAACAGATTAAGGAAAAAGGAGAGGATAAAAAAGATATAAAGGAAGCTTTGCAGTTAAAAAATGAAAAGATTGCCAGGCTTGACGAAAATTTTATCAAGACGCAAAAAGAGCTTAAAGATTTAAAGCCGCTTTTAATTTTTACTGAGCAAGAATATCAATCAATGAGTTTGAAATTTGGTCATATTTTTGAAGCTTCTATTGGCGCGCAAGCGATCAGAAAATTATTAGAAAAGATAGATTTAGAAAAAAGTATAGATAAACTGGAGAAAAAATTAAAAGATGCGGTTGAATCTAAAAAAGAAAAATTAATCAAAAGATTAAAACTCTTAAAAAGTTTTCGTAATAATAATTTACGTCCGGAATGGATGATTTTGAAAATTATTCCGGTTATTCCGCCTGATTTGCGTCCAATGGTGGCGCTTGATGGCGGACGTTTTGCTGCTTCTGATTTAAATGATCTTTACCGTCGGGTAATCAATCGCAATAATCGTTTGAAACAATTACTTGATCTTAATGCGCCGGAAGTTATTTGCCGCAATGAAAAGCGGATGTTGCAGGAAGCGGTTGACGCTCTGATAGACAACTCGGCTCGCCATACTAAAACCGTAACCGCTTCTACTGGGCAGAAAAGACAGCTAAAGTCTTTAGCTGATACTCTTAAAGGTAAGCAGGGACGTTTTCGTCAAAATTTACTAGGTAAAAGAGTTGATTATTCTGGTCGTTCTGTTATTGTAGTTAACCCTAAACTTAATTTGGATCAGTGCGGTTTACCAAAAATTATGGCACTTGAACTTTTTAAGCCTTTTATTATTTCTCAATTGATAAAAAGAGAAATAGTCCATAATGTCAGATCAGCTTCTCGTTACATTGAAGCCGGCCATGACGAAGTTTGGGATATTTTAGAAGAAATAGTGCGTGAAGCTTTTGTCCTTTTGAATCGTGCTCCGACTTTGCACCGTTTAGGCATCCAATCTTTCCGTCCAATTTTAATTGAAGGTAAAGCTATTCAGATACATCCGCTTGTTTGTACTGCCTTTAACGCTGATTTTGATGGTGATCAAATGGCAGTTCATGTGCCTTTAACAAAAGAAGCTAAATTAGAGGCAGAAAATTTAATGCTTTCTACCCATAATTTATTGAAGCCAGCTACTGGTGATCCGATTATTGCTCCGGGCCAGGACATTGTTTGGGGGACTTATTATTTAACTCTAGTGAACAAGGATTTTGAGGGTAAAACTAAAGAAGAGATGCATCATTTCTATAATGAAGATGAAGCTTATTTGGCTTATGATAATAGTTTTATTGATCTTCATGAGCCTATCTACGTAAATTATGAGGGAAAAATGCTTAAAACAACGGTAGGACGTTTGATATTTAACGCTGTTTTGCCCAAAAAGCTCCGTTTTATTAACGAGGTTACCGGCAAAGGCAGATTGAAAGATTTAATCAGAGAGTGTTTGCGTTTATATGGAGAGGAGGAAACTGTTAAATTTATTGATGATCTAAAAAATCGCAGTTTTGCTTTTATTACTAAATCTGGCTTGTCTTGGGGCTTTGGCGATTTGCCTAGTTTACCACTAAAGGACCGTTTAATAGAAGATGCTAATAAAAAAGTAGAAATGATCCAAGGGCAGTATGAGGAAGGTCTTCTAACTGAAAGTGAACGTTATGCTAAAGTGATAGAAGAATGGACTAATGCTAAAGACAAAATTGCTAATATATGTAAAAGAGGTTTAACTGATATTTTGCCGGTTTATTCTATGATTGATTCTGGTGCGCGTGGTTCTTGGGCTCAGCCAGTGCAGATTTTAGGGATGAAAGGATTAGTAACTTCTCCTTCCGGCGCTATTATTGAATTGCCGGTTAAAGGAAATTTTAAAAAAGGTTTTGGTGTTTTAGAATATTTTATCTCTACCCACGGCGTGCGTAAAGGTTTATCTGATACTGCCTTGAGAACAGCTAATGCCGGTTATTTAACCAGGCGTTTGGTTGATGTTTCCCAGGATGTTATTGTTACTGAAGAAGATTGTGGTGATAAAGAAGGTATTTTAGTGACGAAAAATGAAGCCGAAGAAGTTGGTGAGGACTTTTTTAAAAAGATAATCGGCCGTTATTTAGCCAAAGATGCGGTTAATGAAAAAGGAAAGGTAATAATAAAGGCGGGAGAGGTTATTAATGAAGAGGCATGTTTACTTTTGAAAGAAAATAAAGTAAATCAGCTTCATATTCGATCAGTCTTGAGTTGTCGTATGCATAAAGGCGTTTGTTCTAAATGTTATGGTTGGGATTTGGCTTATAATAAGCCGGTTAAGATTGGTTCCACAGTTGGTATTATTGCTGCTCAGTCAATCGGTGAGCCCGGTACGCAGCTAACGATGAGAACTTTCCATACTGGCGGTGTAGCCGGTCAGGATGATATCACCCAAGGTTTGCCTCGAGTAGAAGAAATTTTTGAGGCTAGAAATCCTAAAAAGAAAGCTTTAATTTCTGATGTTGCTGGCCAAGTCAAAGTGGAATCTGCTCAAAAGGTTATTCGCGACAAAGATGGTAAAGAAATTTTGGTTGATAATCCTCAAGCTAAAATTCTAAGTGTTCATTATAAAGGTCAAGACAGTGATAAATATTACTTTTCCGAGAAGATAAATGAAATTAAATTGGCGCAAGGTTTGACGACTAAAGATAAGAAAAAGCTGGCAATAAAAGTGTTAATAAAAGATGGCGATCAGGTTTCTAAAAATAGCGAGCTTTTTAGTATCGGTCAAGAAAAGGTAAAAGCAAAAGCGGCCGGCAAGGTTAAAATAACAGATAAATATATCAGTGTTTTAAAAAAAGTCGATAAAATGAAAGAATTTTCAGTATTAAAAGGCACGATGATACTGGTAAAAGATGGTGATGAAATAGAAAAAGGTACTCAGCTTACCGAAGGCAGTTTAGATTTGCGCGAACTTTATAAACTAAGAGGTCGTTTAGATACCCAAAAGTATATTATTAAAGAAATTCAATATGTTTATTCTTCTCAAGGTCAGCCTTTGAATGATAAACATGTAGAAATTATTGCCAGGCAGATGTTTTCCCGTTTTTTGATTGCCGAAGCTGGCGATACTAATCTTTTACCCGGAGAAACCGTGGAAGAAGAAGTTTTTTTCCAGGCTAATAAAGAAGCCAAGAAGCCGGCTCAAGGCGATAGACTGCTTTTGGGTATTACCAAAGCTTCTTTAACTACTGATAGTTTTTTGTCGGCCGCTTCTTTCCAGGAAACCTCTCGCGTGCTAATTGATGCTGCCGTTAATGGTAAAATTGATTATTTAGAAGGGCTAAAAGAGAATGTTATTATTGGTTGTTTAATTCCGGCCGGAACTGGTTATAAAGTTAAAAAGAAAAGGGCGATATATAGTAAATAAAATATAGCAGGAATAGAATGGGAATAAGAAACGCTTTGCCTTTATAGCAGAGCGTTTCTTATTTGTTTTTTTAAGGCCTATAACGTAAAATATACATAGGTATGAAGAAATTGATTTTTGGAAAATCTCTATTTTTATTGAAATTTCGTTTAGTTTGGCTGGGATGTATTTTTTTCTTGGTTTTAATTTTTTTGTGGTTAAAGATAGTGCCGGGTGGGCAGATAAGTTATGAGAAAGATTTTAACCGCCGAATTAATTTTGGCCAAGGTTTTATTTATAGTTTTACGCCGCAAGACAGAGTTGATGAAAATAGTGGCCGTTTGCCTAAAATGATTGGTGATCCGCTTTATTTTTCCGTTTTTACACCTCGGTCTTTTTCCAGCGCTAAATTAACAATATCCTACCGCCGCCATTTGACTGAAAAAATTCCAATTATTGAAGCCGGTGTCTTAGCTGATAGTATAGTTTGGCGTTATGATTTGCAGCCAATAGAAAATAGGATTATAGATAATCTAAAATCATCTTGGCGGATACTGTCATTAAAAGATCCTTTGGTTCTGCAAGCAGGAAACTATTATAGTGACAGAAATCAATTCTTTCAAGATTTGGATCAAAACAATTTAAACGGTTGCGATTATAATTTATCTTTTTCTTGTTTGGCGGTTTATAATTATGATTTAGATTTAAATCCTGATTTATCTTCTTTTAGTGAAGAACAGCCTTTAATATTTGATATCCCTTTGCGCGGAGTGCATAATTTATTTATTTATATTAATAAGAATCCGCTTGAGTTAGAGCTTGAGTTTGTAGATTTGAATCAAGATAAGGCAGCTAACCCTATTAGTTTAATTTTGACGCAGGGACAGAAAATCGTGGCTCGTAGTGATCTGCCGGATTTAAATAATGATCTGGCAAGTGGTCGAGAGGAAAATAAGAGCTTATCCTTGTCTTCTGGAAACATTCCGGCAGGAATTTATAAATTAGAAATAAAGATAAGTGATGACACGGTAATAAAAAAGATAAAAAGTTCAACCAATCGTTTGGTCTTTATCCATAAATTATGGCCGGTTTCTTGGGGGAAAGATATAGAAATTTTCACCGATGCCTACTATTTACAAGCTAAAGCTCTGGGTCCGGCCAGTTGTCAAGAATTTTTTTTCAATGGAGAAAAATTTAATATAGATGTTCCTTATGAACAAAAGTCCTTTTATTTGAAAAACGCTGGAAATTTGAATAAGATAGAGTTGTCGGAAGATGATGTTATTTTGGAAAATAATGCCATTTTTGCTTTTTCAGAAAAAAATTTTTTTAATCCTATGATAAAAAAGGTTGATCCTTATTTCCAGTTATCTTCGGATATAAAATATATTATTTCCAATTACGAAACCCCGAAAATAAAAACGGCCGGTTTCTTAGAAAAAACACTGGAATTTGATTTAAGAGGGGCTTATCGGGAAAGGGGTAAATATAATTTTATCATTTCCATTCCTGGTTTAAAACCAGAAGAAGGTAGTTATGTAGAAATAGAGAAGATAAAAATAGAATTTTTTGGTCGTACTTTATGGCAGAAAATTTTTAATTTATAAATTTTATGTTTATATTTTCTCGAGCAGAAAAAGCTAGAATAATCAGACGTGAGATTTTTTACTTTCTGTCTTGCTTGCTTTTGATTTTTATAATCATGGAAATAATTTTTCCTCGCATAATTTTAGCTTATTTCAATCTAAATTATTTATTTATTCTAGTTTTTTTCTCGGGATTGTTTGTATTGGTTAAAGACGGAAAATAGTATAATAATAGAAATTAAAAATAAATAAAATATATATGAATTTAAGAAATTTTTTTCAACCTAAAAGCATAGCAGTTGTCGGTGCTTCAAATAACCGGCAAAAAATTGGTCGTCAGATTTTAGATAATATAATTGCTAGCGGGTATAAAGGCAGCATTTATCCTATAAACTTGAAAAAGAAAAAGATTGCTGGTCTTTCAGCCTTGACTTCTTTAGAAAATATTCCGAAAAGAGACAGGAACGCTCTTTTGGTAGTGATCGCAATTCCCGCTTCTTTAGTGGCTTTAGAAATAGAGAAGTGTGGCCGTTTGGGTATAAAAGATATTATTGTAATAAGCGCTGGATTCAAAGAAATAGGGAAAGAGGGCTTGAAGCGGGAAGAAAACATAAAATTTTTAGCCAAAAAGTATGATTTGAATATTCTTGGTCCCAATTGTTTAGGATTTATAAATAATATTTTTGGTCTTAATGCTAGTTTTTCCAAATCGTCTGTAGGTGGCGGTCGCATTGCTTTTTTGTCGCAATCCGGCGCAATTGGTAGCGCTGTTTTAGACTGGTTAAAAGGACACAATTTAAGCTTGGCCTATTTTATCAGCTTAGGGAATAAGGCGGTTCTAAGTGAAAATGAATTTTTATCTATATTGGGGAAGGATAAGAATATTGATGCTATTATTTTTTATTTAGAAGATATAAAATCCGGGCAAGAGTTTATGGCCAAAGCTTCTAAAATTTCATTTATCAAGCCAGTAATTGTTTTAAAGGCGGGATCAAGCGAGCAAGGTAGTCGGATTGCCCGGTCGCATACCGGCGCTTTAGCCGGAAAGTTTGAAATAATATCTGCCGGCTTAAAACGAGCCGGTGTTGTGATGATTTCTGAATTGGAAAGTCTGTTCAACCTTATCACTATTTTAAATTCTAAAGCAGCTCATCAAAAGCTTAATAAGAAAATAAAAATTATAACTAATGCCGGCGGACTGGCGGTTTTGTCAGCTGACGCCATACAAAAACAGGGGCTAGAGTTAAGTGATAGTTTTGATATTTTGGGTAATGCTCAAGCGATTGATTATGAAAAAACCTTAAAACAAGTTTTAAAAAGCACTGATAAAGATGTAATTTTAGTTCTTTTAACTCCGCAATCAGCTACTTATCCTCTGCAAGTAGCTGAAGCAATAACTCGGCAAGCAATTAAGCATCCGCAAAAGTTGATAATAACCAATTTTTTAGGAGGCGAGTCTGTGGAAGAAGCTAAGAATTTATTGATAAAAAATAATATACCTGTTTTTGATTATCCAGAGATGGCTATAAATGTCTTATCTTCTGTGGTTAAAAGACAGGATGGATTGTCGGAATTCAAACCTTTTGAAAATAATCAAGTAAAGAGTAAAAAACAGCAAGTAAAATCAGATTATATTGCCTTATTAAGAAAATTATCTTCTTATGGGATCAGAACAGTAAAAACCGTTACTTATCAGCCCGGTCGTTCACTAACATCTTTTCCGGCGGTATTGAAGGCAGTTGGTCCTGATTTTATCCATAAAAGCGACAAAGGATTAGTAATATTAGATTTAAAGGATCAAAAACAAGTTGATAAGGCAGCAGCAAAGCTTATTAAATTAAACCGTCAAGCCTTAAAAAATAAAGCTAATTATTTAGTGCTTCAACCTCAGCAAAAAAGCGGATTAGAGATTATTTTAGGGATAAAAAGAGACAGTTCTTTTGGGCCAATCCTTTTAATTGGTTTGGGAGGAATCTATGCAGAGATTTTGCAGAAAACTGAATTTTTGATAGCTGATTTAAATAAGAAACAAGCTTTGGATGCCCTTAAGAAAATGTCATTTTTTGAAATTTTAAAAGGGGCCAGAGGTAAAAAATATGCAATTAAAGAATTAGCTCAAGCCATGGTTTCTTTATGCCGGCTAGTTAAGGAGCATCCAGAAATAAAAGAGCTTGATATTAATCCATTATTCATTCAAGAAAATTCAATATTGGCGGTTGATGCTCGAGTTTTCGTTGAGTTTAATTAAAATATGTACCATCAACAAAAAATAATTATTATTTTACCGGCCTATAATGCGGCTTCAACTTTAGAAAAAACTGTTTCTGATTTACCGGAAATGGTTGATGATATAATTTTAGTTGATGACGGTAGCCAGGATGAAACCGTTTTTTTAGCCCGTCGTTTAGGATTAACAATTTTTTCTCACAAAGAAAATCGTGGTTATGGCGCTAATCAGAAGACTTGTTATTCCTTAGCTCTTGAGCGCCAAGCCGATATCATTGTCATGATTCATCCCGACTATCAATATGATCCTAGACTAGTGAAATATTTTGTAGAGTTTATTGTTGATGATTATTTTGATGTGATGCTGGGGACCAGAATAAGGAGCCGACGGGAAGCTTTGGCTGGCGGTATGCCTCGTTATAAATATTTTGCCAATCGCCTACTTACTATTTTCCAGAATTTAATAACCGGTCGGAATTTATCGGAATGGCATACTGGCATGAGGGCTTATAAGAGAGAAGTTTTAGAGAATGTTAATTGGCAGTCCAATTCTGATGATTTTGTATTTGATAGCCAGATGCTTTTTAAGATAGCGGCCAAGTCTTACCGTATCGGCGAAATACCGGTGCCAGTACGCTATTTTAAGGAAGCTTCTTCCATTGATTTCGGGCGTAGTTTGAAATATGGTTTACAGACAGTTTGGGCCGGGATTGAATATTTCTTTGGAATTTTAAAATAATTATAATGATGAACAGAAGATTAAGTTATTTGTTAATTATTTTTTTTGGATTATTGCTTTATTCAGCAACAGTATTTTTTGGTTTTTCTTATTTTGATGATCAAAGTCTTATTTTAGAAAATTATCAAATTATTAGCCAGCCGGAAAATATTGGTCGTTTGTTTACAGATGATGCTTTCTTTTCAGAGCAAAATTTTTATTTCCGACCTTTGTTAAATTTATCTTTCATGATTGATGTGCAATTTTCCGGAGAAGACGCTTGGTTTTTTCATTTAGCTAATATATTCTTTCATATTCTAGCTATTTGCCTTCTTTTTTCGGTTTTACTTTTTTTAGGTAGCCCGCATATTCGGTCTTTATTCTTATCGTTTGTTTTTTTGTTTCACCCCGTCTTAGTCCAAGCAGTAGCTTGGATACCGGGGAGAAATGACTCGCTTTTAGCCGTATTCATTTTGGGTAGTTTTTTGTTTTTTTTGCGTTTTTTGAAAGAGAACAGAATATTAGATTATTTTTTATTCTTAATTTTATTTTTGTTAGCTCTTTTTACTAAAGAAGCAGCTATATTTTTCCCTTTTCTTTTGGTTTTCTATTATTTCTTTATAACTTCCTGTAAGATAAAAAAAACTGATAAAAGCGCTTTGGCGTTGGGGATTTTAGCCGTTGTTTTTATCTGGCTGTTGTTTAGAAGTTTGGCGATAGATGGTTCTTTAGGAAGCGCAAGAGAAATAGCTTGGGCAATTTTAAATTTTTCACCGGCGACAATTGTTGCTGTTGGCAAATTTTTCTTCCCTTTTAATTTAGGCATTATTCCCCTGCTTCATGAAACATCAATTATTTATGGTTTAGCAGCGATTTTGTTATTAGCTTTTTTATCTTTTCAGAAGAGAATCAAGATTAATTGGTTAGCTTTTGGCCTATTATGGTTTTTATTATTTATGCTACCAGCATTTCTAAATCCTGATCCTGGTAAATCTTATCAGCTATTAATGCTGGAGCACCGTTTGTATTTACCTTTTATTGGTCTAGTTTTTATTTTTCTTAATTTTAAAGACTATGGATTAAAAAATAAAAAATTAGTTTTAGGAGCTGCTTTTATAGTTTTATTATTATTTGCTTTTTTGTCCGCTAGAAGACTGCCTTATTATCAAAATCCTTTGTCTTTTTGGCGATATGCAGTTGAAAATTCGCCTAATTCACCTTTTGCTCAACGTAATCTAGGAGCCATGCTTTATTATGATGGTAAACCGGAAGAGGCAGAAGCCGCTTATAATTATTCTTTAGAGTTAAATCCAAGAGAGCCGATGGTTCATAATAATTTAGGAGTTATTTATTTAGATAGGGGTGAATTAGAGAAAGCAGAAAAAGAATTCTTGCAAGAGTTGGAGATAAATCCCGGTTATGATAAAGCCATATCCAATTTGGACAATTTGCTTATTTTGAAAAACAGGTTAAGATAGCCATATATGTTTCGTAGAATTTTTAGTAAATCAATCGATAGTATTACCGCGGCGGCTGCTTTAGTCGCAATGTCATCTTTAGCTTCGCGAATTTTAGGAGTGGTACGAGATCGTATTTTAGCCGGTAATTTTGGCGCCAGTTCTACCCTGGATTCTTATTATGCCGCTTTTCGTATTCCAGATTTAATTTTTAATTTAGTTGTTTTAGGGGCGCTATCAGCTGGATTTGTTCCAATTTTTACTTCGCTTATAAAAAATAAAAGCGGTGAACGTAATAGGAATTGGGAGAAAAATAGCGATGCTTGGCAGCTAGTTAGTAATATCTTAAATTTTCTTTTAATTGCTTTGGTTTTTTTGTCAGTTTTTGGTATTTTATTTTCTCCCGGTTTGACCAAATTAATAACACCGGGCTTTAGTTGGGGACAACAAGCTGAAACTGCTAAGTTGACTAGGATAATGTTTTTATCGCCGATTTTTTTGGGGCTTTCCGGAATCATGGGCGGCGTACTCCAATCTTTTAAGCGGTTTTTAGTTTATTCTTTAGCGCCGATATTTTATAACGCAGGTATTATCATTGGCGCTTTATATTTTGTTGATTTATGGGGAATAAGCGGCTTAGCTTGGGGTGTAGTTTTGGGTGCTTTTTTACACTTCTTAATTCAAGTACCCAGTGTTTATAGTTTAGGTTTTAAATACCGATTATTTTTATCTTGGCGTGATAAGAATATCAGAAAAATAGGGAGAATGATGATCCCCCGTACTATGAGTTTGGCTATTTCGCAGATAAATTTAGTAGTTATAACGGTAATTGCTTCTGGTTTGGCCGAAGGATCGCTAACGGCTTTTAATTTTGCTAATAATTTGCAAGCTTTTCCAGTAGGGATTTTCGGTATTTCCTTTGCTATCGCTGCTTTTCCGGCGCTAGCAGAGCATGCTAATAATTATCGTCGCTTATCTCGGTATTTTTCAGAGACTGTTAGGCAGATTTTATTTTTTGTTATTCCTCTTACTGTTTTGATAGTAGCTCTCCGGGCGCAAATAATTAGAGTAGTTTTAGGGACGGGAAATTTTGATTGGCGTTCCACTTTCATGACTATGGATGCTTTAGGATTTTTTGCTTTCAGTTTATTTGCCCAAGCTATTATTCCGCTGCTTACCCGAGTTTTTTATGCCAAGCAGAACTCCCGCACACCTTTTTATTTTGGCTTGATCGCTATTGCCGTCAATGTTGCTTTATCTTTTTATCTAGGAGGTATCTTAGGGGTGGCTGGTTTGGCTTTAGCTTTTTCCTTAGCCAATATTGTTAATTTAATTTTGCTTTGGACTTGGCTTTATGTTAGAGTAGGGTCTCTGGACTTTGCCCGCATACTATCATCCGTCCTTAAATTCACAGTTGCGTCTATTGGTGCCGGTTTAGCTGCACAAATAATGAAACTAGTTGTTTGGCCCTTTATTGATATGGCAAAATTTAGTGGTGTATTTATACAGCTAACTGTTTCTTTTATAGCCGGGATTTTAATATACGCCTTATTTTGTTACCTCTTAAGAAGTGAAGAGCTTTTCCATTTTGTTTCGGCCTTAAAAAAGCGCTGGCCGTTTAAGAAGGTGAAGATAGAGGATCAAGGGGAAGCCAGAGGATTAAATTAAATTTATTATGTTGCCAATTAATAAAATTAGAAATTTTTCCATTATTGCTCATATTGATCACGGTAAATCAACTTTAGCCGACCGTATGTTAGAAATAACAGAAACAGTGGAGAAAAGAAAAATGAAGGAACAGATTTTAGATGGGATGGATATAGAAAGAGAAAGGGGAATAACCATTAAATTGACTCCAGTTAGTATGAAGTATAATGGTTATCGCCTTAATTTGATTGATACTCCGGGTCACGTGGATTTTTCCTATGAAGTTTCCCGTTCTTTAGCAGCGGTAGAGACAGCTTTATTGTTAGTTGACGCCACTCAAGGTATTCAGGCTCAAACTTTAGCTAATCTTTATTTAGCTTTAGAGCAGAATTTGGATATTATTCCGGTGATTAATAAAATTGATTTACCAGCCGCTGATGTTCCTAAAGTAAAAACAGAAATTATTAAACTTCTTGGTTGTAAGGAAGAAGAAATATTTTGCTCTTCTGGAAAGACCGGGGAAGGAGTAAAAGAAATTTTACAAGCAATAATTAATAAAGGACGACCTCCTAAAGAACCGGAAGTGAAAATGGATAAAAGTTTTTCCCGCTCTTTAATTTTTGATTCTAAGTATGATAAATATCGCGGTGTCGTTGCTTATGTTAGGGTTGTGAACGGCTGTTTGAAAAAAGGCGATAAAATAAAGTTGGCTTCAGCCAAGGAGAACAGTGAAATTTTAGATTGCGGCATTTTCAACCCTGATTATTATTCTACTGGCGAATTATATCCCGGCCAAATTGGTTATCTGGTAACAGGTTTTAAAGAAGTAGCCGATTGTCGGGTCGGCGATACAGTTTTTTCTAATGTTAATTTTAGTTCAAAATTAGACATAAAACCACTCCCTGGATATAAAGAAGTAAAACCAATGGTATTTGCTGGTGTTTTCTTGCGCGAAGGCAGTGATTTTAAAGAGTTAAAAGAGGCAATGGAAAAGCTTAAACTCAACGATTCGGCATTATCTTATGAGCCAGAGCGTTCTGACGCTTTGGGTTTTGGTTTTCGCTGTGGATTTTTAGGACTTCTTCATTTAGAGATTTTTCAGGAAAGATTGCGTCGTGAATATAATTTAGATTTAATAGTAACTATCCCCAGTGTTGCCTATAAAGTTTTAAAAACTAATGGCGAAAAGATTATAATTCGGACCCCCCAACGCCTACCGGAACAAAATCAAATTGAAATAATAGAAGAACCCTGGATATCATTAGATATTATCAGTCCTAAAAATTATTTAGGAAATATTATGAGTTTGGCTCAAGAAAAAAGAGGTATTTATAAAAATACGGAGTATATTTCTGGAGAACAAGATGATAGTCGGGCTGTTTTACATTACGATATGCCGCTGTCTTCCATTTTAACTGATTTTTACGACAAAATTAAAAGTGTTTCTTCCGGTTATGCTTCTATAAATTACGAATATCTTGATTATCGTCGGGCGGATGTGGTAAAGATGGATATACTGGTGGCCGAAGAACCAATAGAATCCTTAGCTACTATTATTTATCGCGATGACGCTTATCGTCAAGGTCGAGAGGTAGTAAAGATACTTAAAACTAATTTGCCACGGCAAATGTTTGCCGTTAAAATTCAAGCTGCTATTGGTAGTAAAATAATTGCGGCGGAAAAATTATCTGCTTTACGTAAAGATGTAACTGCTAAATTATATGGCGGTGACGTCACCAGGAAGAGGAAATTATTGGAGAAACAAAAGAAAGGCAAGAAAAAAATGATAGCGTCTGGTAAAGGCAGCGTTGATATACCGCCAGATGTTTTCGTGAAGATTTTAAAAAGATAATAAAATAAAATTTATGAAGAAGAAGAAATTAGTAAGAGCTTTTTGGTTGATAATTTCTATTATAGTCGGTATTTCTATGATTTTTTTACCTATTTTTCTTGGTTTTTAATTAATATTTTTTATGAAAGAATGGCATTTACTTCCTAAAGCTTTGCCTAACAATTTATTGCCAGATTTAGGAATAAGTCCAATTTTATTTCAACTACTTTTTAATAGGGGCTTTACATCAAAATCGTCAATTGATAATTTTTTGAATTGTCGTTTAGATGATAAATTTATAAAATCTTTTTCAGAAGAAGAGGATAGTTCTTTTTATGACCCTTTTTTGTTCAAAGATATGGAAAAAGCGGTCAACCTTATCATTAACCATATTAAAAAAGGCAACCTTATTGTAGTTTATGGTGATTATGATGCTGATGGAGTAACTTCTTCAGTTGTTTTGCAGGAAGCTTTGATAATTCTTCATGCCAAGGCAGAAGTTTATCTGCCCGACAGGGTTAGTGAAGGTTATGGTTTAAATAAAATGGCGATAAATCAGATTATCCAAGCCGGCGCCAATTTGGTCATAACAGTTGATAATGGTATTAGGAATAAAGAGGAGGTGGCCTATGCAAAAGAGAAAGGTTTAGATATTATTATTACTGATCATCACATTTTACCGGAAAGTGAGGCCGAGTTGCCTAATTGCCCGATTATTAATCCAGCGGACAAGAGGAATGCTTATCCCTGCCTTTTTTTGGCCGGTGTGGGAGTAGCTTTCAAACTAGTAAGCGCTCTTCTTTTTAAATCTAAGTTATCCAATAAGCAAAAACAAATAATTGCCGATAATGCTTTAGATTTAGTAGCAGTAGGGACTATCGCTGATATGGTCAGTTTATTAGATGAAAATCGACTTTTGGTTAAAAAAGGTTTGGAAATGATAAATAAGAATAAAAGATTAGGTATTAGTCAATTATTGATTTCTTCCGGCATAAATATTGACAAAAAATTAGAAGCTTGGAATATCGGCTGGCAAATTAGCCCTAGATTAAATGCTGCCAGCCGTTTAAGCCATGCTAATACGGCTTTTGCTCTTTTAACAGCCAAAGACAAAGAAAAAGCGCTTGAGTTAGCTGAAGAATTAAATTGCCGTAACCAAAGCCGCCAGGAAATAACCAAAGAAGTAATAGTTCAGGTTGAAAAGAAGATAGATCCTAATAATGTTCCGGAGATTATAATCAGTATAGCTGATGACAATGAAATTTGGAACGAAGGAGTAATTGGTTTGGTGGCTGGAAAGATAGCGGAAAAATATTATCGCCCGGCTTTGATAATAACTAGATTGGTCGAAGAAGCTGAGTTTGACGAAAAGAGTAAAAAACTCATCTCTAAAAAAGTTAGCTTTAAAGGTTCGGGTCGTTCTATTCCCGAGCTTGATCTTATTAAGTTGATTGAAGATTGTTCAGATAATTTAGAAAAATACGGCGGTCATCCCATGGCTTGCGGTTTTTCAATACAGTCTGAGAGTAAGCTGAAAGCTTTTAAAAAACAAATACTTAGTTTAGCAAAAAAAGAGTTATCCGGTAAAAAATTAGTGCCAAAAATAGAAATAGAGTCAGTTTTGAAAATTGAGGATATTAATTTGTCCTTAGCTAAGGAAATTAACAGGTTGGCTCCTTTTGGACAGAATAATCAACAACCTAAGTTGATTAGTTATGGATTGAGAGTAGAAGATATAATGTTGATGGGTTTTGAGAATCAACATATAAAGATGCGTCTTTCTGGAGTTTGGGCCTTGTCTTTTAGTGGAGCTAACAATTATAAAAAGATAAGGATAGGTGATCTAGTCGATGTTGTATATTATTTAGAAGTCAATAAATTTAATGGTCGAGAAGAAGTACAAATGAAAATTATTGATCTGCGGCTTAAAAAATAATTTTATAATCAAAATAATTGTTATTTATATGATAACAGAAGCAATTAAAATATTTAGTGATGGTGGCGCCAGAGGTAATCCTGGTCCAGCCGGCATTGGGGCAGTTCTTTATGATAAGAACAATAAGGTCTTAGCTGAAATTTCAGAGTATTTAGGTGTAGCTACTAATAATCAAGCAGAATATAAAGCCCTGATTGCCGCTTTAAAGAAAGCTAAGGAATTTAAAATACAGACAGTTGAATGTTATTTAGATAGTGAATTAGTAGTACGTCAATTAAAGAGAGAATATAAAGTGAAGAATAAAGATTTGGCTTTGCTTTTTTTAGAAGTTTATAATTTAAGTTGCGACTTTAAAAATATTTCTTATCATTACATTTCTCGTGAAAAGAATAAAGAAGCTGACAGATTGGCTAACTTGGCGATGGATAAAGGTTTTTAATTAACCCTTTATTTTAAAAATGTATAGTTTGTAGATTTTATTGTAAAGTTAAATTGCTAAATATTAGTCATATTTTATTTAATATAAAATAAAATAATATATAATTTAGATTAATATTATTTGACTAAATTTGTATATTTTGCTAGCATAGAGTTATGAGGATAATAGAAATACAAACCGCTTCATTAATATTAGGTGTAAGTTTGCAAACGTTAAGACGTTGGGATAAGAATAAAAAATTAATTGCTAGGCGGAACAGTGAGCGAGGTCATAGATATTATTTTGATTATGATATTGAAGAATTTTTATTTAAAAATTATAAATATCTATTTAAGGTAGCTACAAAATGGTCTTTTTCTATTAAACCAGAAAAAACATTTTCTAGTTTTTATTGTAAAGATATATATACTTTTAAAGTACGACTATCAAAATTAGAAAAATTTTTACAAAAAGACCCCATTTTAGCAGATAATTTTTCTTTGGTTACCTCTTCGGTGGGGGAGATAGGAAATAATTCGTTTGATCATAATATTGGAAAATGGCCGGATATGCTTGGTATATTTTTTGGATATTCTTTAAAGGATAGAAAGATAATATTGGCAGACAGGGGTTTGGGTTTATTAACAACACTCAAGAGAGTAAAGCCATCTTTACAAAATGATAAAGAGGCCATCAAAACTGCTTTTAACGAAATAATTTCAGGAAGGGCTCCAGAGAATAGAGGTAATGGTTTAAAATATGTAAAGAGGATAATTCAAACAACTAAAATGGAATTAAGTTTCCAGTCAGGAAAAGGTTTGGCAATATTTAAAAATAAAGACAACATGATAATTAAAACTACTGAGCAGGAGATGAGGGGCTGTTTTGTTATTTTAAGTTATTAAAATATTTATTAATTATGAAAATAGAATTAAAAAAATTTGGGACCACTTTATCATCAAGAGATAGTGGTCGAGAAGCTTACAATGCTTTTTTGTCAACATTTAAAAATCTTAAAGATGATGAAGAGCTAATTTTGGATTTTTCAGGTGTAAACACGTTTACTCCATCTTGGGGGGATGAGTTTATAAGTAATATATATAAAAGCAATAAAGAGAATTTGGTATTAGTTAATACTCAAAATAAATCCGTTAAAGCAACACTTGAGTTGTTATCAGAAATTAATAATATGGAGTTTAATATAAAAGATTAGATTAGTTAACAATCTTTAGTGATCAAACTTAGGCTAATAATTTGAATATCAGCAATATCTTTAGCTTGTAAATGCTTGAATCTTCCTTGAGGTTTCAAATATTCTTCGACTGGCTTGGCTTTAAAATTATTATTAATACTAGAAGTGCTTAGTTGGCCGTTGGTGTATTCTAAAAGGGGATAAAGAGCAGTGGCAACCGCTAAACATTTCTCGTGAAAAGAATAAAGAAGCTAACAGATTGGCTAACTTGGCGATGGATAGAAAAATTTAGTATTCTTTTAATTTCTGGGACAAGCAGAAACGCTTATGTGAATATGGTCGTCTTCATTAAGGATAAAAGAACCAGAATCGCATATATTAGCAGCTTTTTTAAAATAGTTAAAATTTTCTTCATCACCTAAATCAACAGCATAAGATTTATTAATATTGGTTCCACCTCCGTAATGGCAAGACTGGCAGCTATGAACACATAGCATTACTGGGCAATTTGGCTGATCACATTCTGTTAAGTCGCTAATATGATTTGAATCGCTAATTGAGGAAATTTTGCCGACTCCATCAGGTAGGTTATTCCGCATGCAATTAAGGAATTGAGCTAATTCTGAGCTCATGGCGCTTATTTGTTTATCTATGCCTTCATCAAAAGTCCAGCCGCTTGAATCAAATTTGTCAGAATATATCAGATATTGTTTGTTTTCAGGGGGTGGGATACAAACACTTATTTTTTCTTCTTGATGTTCGTTAACATTAGCGAAAGGATTTTCTCTTTCACCACAAATATAATCTATTTCATAAGTAATTTTAAAATCGTGCGGTTTTAAATTTTCAGTTTCAAATTTATAAGCATTTTCATAACAAATATTTTCGCATTGTTCACGAGTAATACCTATACCTGATTCGCAGGTGTATTTAGGAGGTCCTGACGAAAGACCAGATTTATTGAGATAAAAAAGTTCGCATCCACAACAAGCAATTTGATTGCTGCCAGTAGGTACAAAATCAACTCCTTTAATAGAGATAGCAGGCATTTCTAAAAGTGCCGGATTTATTGTATTTAAAATTATATAAGCAGAGAATAAAATTACTAGACCAATAAGACTACCGCCGATTATATCTTTAGCTTGAGCGACTTTTGTTTGGTTACCACCTGATATTAGCCACAAGACACCACCGCCCATTAAAACAATAGCCGCTAGTATGCCGGCAATAGCAAAGCTGTAATTATAAATACCTTTTATATAATCACCTAGTAAAGTGCTATACATTTCTCCATCTACCTTGCTGCCAACCGCAGTTTCGCCTTTTATCCCGCCGGGAATATTTATTTGCGGTGTAAATTTAAGTTGCGCACTCGCTGAATTTACTGGTAACAAAAAGAATAGAGGAAGAGATAAAATAAAAGCTATGGTTATTAAAACGGACGATTTTAAAATTGTTTTTTTCATATGTTAGGAAATAAATTTTGTTGTTTTTTTAAATTTATTAACTTTTGCTAAAGTTTATTCTTGTTGTTGATTTTCACTATTTATTATCCCTAATACTAATTGTTCTAATTGTTCTTTTGTTAGGTGACCGGTAAAGGGAACATTGTTAATAAACCAGGTCGGTGTACCTTGTATTTGTAAAAAATCAGAATCTTTATAATCTTGATTTATTTGGGGAAAGTATTTTTGGCTATCCAAGCAAGTTTTAAACTTATCAACTTCAAGTTTTAGCGCTTCTGCGATTTCCGGCATGATTAATTTTAGCTCTGTTTGACCGACATTAAACCGATTTTGATTTTCAAAGAAGAGATCATGCATTTTCCAAAATTCGCCTTGTTCGCCGGCACAACGAGCAGCCAGAGATAGAAAGATAGAATTTTCATGCAAGGGAAAGTCACGATAGACTATTCTAACTTCGTCACCATATTTTTGGCGAATGTATTTTAAACCGAGATAGGAATCACGACAATATTCGCAGGCAAAATCGGAAAATTCTATTATTTGAACCAATGCATTCTCTGGACCATAAGTATTAGCACTGGGACGATCGATTGCCTTTAAGAAGTTTTCTGCCATTTCTGGAGAATAATTAACTGGTTCATTTATTTTTTTTGATGCTTCAAATACACGGATTGTAAAAATTGTTGATATCAACAAAAATATAATAATTAAGATAATAATTAATACGCCCCAAGTTTTTTTATACCAAGGTCTTAATTTTTTTCGATGGCGTGCCTTCATGGCGGCATATTTTATTCTTTCATCCAAATTCATAAAATTGAAAAAATACTAAGTTTCCATTATGCTTATATTATAGCATAGTTTATATTTTATGAAATTAATATCTTGGAATGTAAATGGAATAAGAGCGATAGTAAAAAAGGGATTTGAGAATTTTATTACCAAAGAACAACCTGATGTTTTGTGTTTGCAGGAAATTAAAATATCAGATAAATTTTTATTACAAGAAAATTTTGATTTTTTTGCTTATCAGGAGTATTGGCATCCAGCTAAGCGGCCAGGTTATAGCGGCACAGCAATTTTAGTTAAAAATAGAATTAAGGAATTAATAGGTGTAGCCAATGGTTTAGGGAAAGAGGAATTTGATAATGAAGGCAGAGTTCAAATTGCCGAGTTTAGTAAGTTTTATCTATTAAATGTTTATTTTCCTAATGCTAATTCTGAACTTTCTAGACTTGATTATAAATTAAAGTTTAATCAAGAACTATTTAAACTAGCCAAAAAATTAGAAACAAAAAAACCGGTTATTATTGCCGGAGATTTTAATGTTGCTCATCAGGAGATTGATTTGGCTCGACCTAAGGAAAATGTGAATAGCGCTGGTTTTACCCCGCAAGAGAGGGCTTTTATGGATAAATTTATAAATTCCGGTTTTATTGATACCTTTCGTTTTTTGAACGGCGATAAAATAAAGTATTCTTGGTGGAGTTTTCGTTCCGCTGCCAGGGAGCGCAATATCGGTTGGCGGCTTGATTATTTCTGCGTATCAGATAAACTAAAAAAACATATAAAAAATGCTGATATTTTAGATAAGGAGCTTGGTTCTGACCATGCGCCAGTCGTATTAGAAATAGTTTAAAAATAAGCTGGTAACTTATTTTATATAAATCATTAATATGTACAATCATCAAGAAATTGAAAAAAAATGGCAAGAAAGATGGGAAAAGAACAATCTTTATAGAACTAAAGAAGAAAAGGGCCACCCTAAATATTATATTTTAGATATGTTTCCTTATCCTTCCGGAGTTGGTTTGCATGTTGGCCATCCCAAGGGCTATATTGCTACTGATATTTTTGCCCGCATGAAAATGATGCAGGGATACAATGTTCTTCATCCCATGGGTTTTGATGCTTTTGGTCTGCCGGCTGAAAATTATGCTATTAAAAATAAGATTAATCCTAAGATAGCGACTGTTGAAAGTGTAAAGCGCTTTAAAAAGCAATTGAAGATATTAGGTTTTTCCTATGATTGGGAAAGAGAAGTTAATACCACTGATCCTAAATATTATAAATGGACTCAATGGATTTTTTTGAAAATGTGGGAAAAAGGTTTAGCTTATGAATCAAATGAGCCGATAAATTGGTGTCCGTCTTGCAAGACCGGTTTAGCTAATGAAGATGTGGAAGGAGGCCGTTGCGAACGTTGTGGTAGTAAAGTTGAAAAAAGGCCATTGCGGCAATGGGTTTTAAAAATAACTGATTATGCCGATCGCTTACTTAATGATTTAGATGAATTACCGGAGTGGGAAGAACCAATTAAAGAAATGCAACGCAATTGGATAGGCAGGAGCGAGGGCGTTGAAACAATTTTCAAGATTTCTCACAGTCAAGAAAAAGTATCGGTTTTCACTACCAGGATAGATACTATTTTCGGCTGTACTTATTTAGTTTTGGCGCCAGAGCATAAAACAGTTTTCAATTTAAAGGAAAAGATTGCTAATTTTTCAGAGGTAAAAAAGTATATAGAATCTTTGCAATATGTATCTGAAACCGATAGGACTAGTTTGTACCGAGAAAAAATTGGAGTAAAGTTGCAGGGAATAAAAGCAATAAATCCTTTTAATCAAGAAGAAATAGAAGTATTTATTGCTGATTATGTTTTAATGTCCTATGGCACCGGCGCTATAATGGCGGTTCCGGCTCATGATGACAGGGATTACGATTTTGCCAAAAAATACGGTTTGCGTATTAAGTCAGTAGTCGCTGATCCCGACAATCCATCTTTTGATGGCAAGCAGGCGTTTGTTTCTGATGGCATATTAACATCATCAGGAGATTTCAGTGGTTTGTCTTCCCAGCTTGCCAGACAAAAAATGTCTATCTGGCTGGAGAAAAAGGGATTAGGGCAAAAGAAAACAAATTATCATTTAAAAGATTGGGTATTTTCCAGACAGCGATATTGGGGAGAACCTATTCCTCTTATTCATTGTAATAAATGTGGAGTAGTCGCAGTGCCGGCGGAAGAATTACCTTTAGAGTTGCCGGATATAAAGAGCTATGAGCCGACCGGAACCGGTGAATCACCTCTAGCGGCTGTTTCTGATTGGGTAAATACTACTTGTCCTAAATGTGGTGGTCCGGCTCGACGTGAAATTAATACTATGCCGCAGTGGGCAGGATCCTGCTGGTATTATTTGCGCTATATTGATCCTAATAATGATTCAGAATTTGTTAATAAGGAAAAAGAAAGATATTGGTCACCGGTTGATTTTTATGTCGGCGGAGCTGAACATGCTACCCGCCATCTTATTTATGCTAGATTTTGGCATAAATTTCTTTATGATATCGGACTAGTGAGTTATAAAGAGCCGTTTGTAAGATTGAAGCATGTTGGGCTGATAATAGGCGAAGACGGTCGTAAGATGAGTAAACGTTGGGGCAATGTTATTAATCCAAATGAAATGGTGGAAAAATATGGAGCAGATTCTTTACGTATTTACGAAATGTTTATGGGGCCATTTGAACAAGCTACCAGTTGGAATACAAAAGGTTTGGTCGGAGCTCGCAAATTTATAGAGAAAATTTTAAATTTAATCACTGATTCCAAACAGGAGATAAAGGAAGATAAAAAAATAAAATCTTTACTTCATAAGACAATCAAAAAAGTATCCGAAGATATTATTTCTTTCCATTTTAATACAGCTGTTTCCACCATGATGATTTTGGCAAATAAAATCAGTGATTATAAAAAAGAAACTAAGAAGCTGCCTTTGACATTTAACGATTTAGAGAGTTTTATAAAATTATTAGCTCCTTTTGCGCCTCATCTCAGTGAAGAAGTATGGGAAAGATTGGGCCATAAAAACAGCATTTTTATCAGTTTTTGGCCGGATTATGATAAAAGTATGATAAAAGATGAAATAGTTAATTTAGTGGTTCAGATAAATGGTAAATTGCGTGCTATCATTGAAGTTCCAGCTGATATATCTGAAGATGAAGCCTTTGCAAGAGCGTCTCAAGAAAATAATGTTAAAAAATGGCTGACAGAGAAAAAGATATTAAAGAAAATTTTTGTTGCGGGCAAGTTAATAAATATCGTTGTTAAATAGAAAGCCAAGCTAAATTTTAAAACCAGCTAATTAATGAGAAATTTAATAGCAGAGACTAAAGAGATTTGCCGCCTGTTCGCTATCAATCCCGAGCGTTCCAAGGGACAGAATTTTTTAATAAGTAGTCAAATTTATGATGATATCGTTTCAGCTGCTGATTTATCTCCTTCTGATGAAATTTTAGAAGTCGGTCCTGGTTTAGGTTTTTTGACTGTGCGCTTAATCAAGCAGGCAAAAAGAGTAGTAGCGGTTGAATTGGATAAAGATTTATTTACTTATTTACAAACTGGATTAAAAGTAGTTGATAATAGTAAAATTGAACTTATAAATCAGGATATTTTGCGTTTTAATCCGGCGGAAAAATTTTTTAATGATTATAAGGTAGTGGCGAATTTGCCCTATAATATCACTTCTATTTTTTTGCGTTCCTTTTTGTCTTGTAAGCAAGCGCCACAAGTAATGGTTTTAATGTTGCAACAGGAAGTAGCGATAAGAATAGTGGCCAAGCCTCCTAAAATGAGTTTATTGGCGGTTTCTGTTCAACATTATTCTCAAGCAGAGATTGTGCGCTTAGTAGAAGCTGATAATTTTTGGCCCCGACCGAGAGTGGATAGTGCATTAATAAAATTAGTGATAAAGAAAAAAAAATTCAGCCAACAAGAAGATAAAGAATTTTTCCGTTTAGTAAAAATTGGCTTTAGTGCTAAAAGGAAAATGTTAAGAAATAATTTGGCGGGCGGTCTACAATTAAACTCTAATCAAATTATTTCTGCTTTTAGTAAAACAGGGATTTCCAAGCAGGCGAGAGCTGAGAATTTAAGTTTAGAAAACTGGTATAGATTATTTGCGACTCTAAGTAAATTTATGTTATAATAGAATTAAATTCAGTAATTTCTGATATTTTGATTTTATTTTATAAAGGTTAATAATTATTCTTATTCGGATTTTAGAAATAAAGGTTCAAAAATATGCTCAAATTGCAAAAAGTTACATTTTTTTCCTTGTTATTTTTGATAATAGCTGTAATTTTTTTGGGTTTGTGGCAATTAAAGATGCGTGTTAGCGATCCCTTTAAATTAAAAGGAGATGATTCCTTTCAATTAGCAAAAACTGATCAACTTAATGAAGAAATTGATACTGACGGCGATGGTTTGTCTGATTATAATGAAGTTTTTCTATATGGTACCTCGCCCTATCTTGAAGATACTGATAGCGACGGTATCTCTGATTATGAAGAGATAGCCAGAGGAACAGATCCTAATTGTCCGGAAGGAAGTAATTGTTTTGTGCTTAATGAATTCTTTGCTGAACCAGAGAATACTTTTGATAATTCTTTGGGGTATTTAGAGTTAGAAGAGGATTTGGAAGAAGGTTTAGGGGATATTTCTTTGTCTGAAGAGATAAATGAGTCTGAGCTGAAGCAAGCTTTGGCTGGTGAGATTGGCGCTCAAGAATTAAGACAACTATTATTGGAAAGCGGTGCTGACAAAGAGTTATTAGATCAAATAAGTGATGAAGATCTTTTAACTAGCTATCAAGAGGTTTTAAATAATCAAAACGAATAATAATATGCAGTCTTCTTTAAGTAGTAAAAAGAAGCGTTCGGCTCCCGGCAAGAAATTTTTAATTTTTTTGCTGTTTTTTGTTTTTATATCCACATCCTTATTAGCGCCGGTCAAACCAGTTGAGGCTGCTGGAATGCCGGTTGTAGATATTCCTAAGCTTATTTGGGATAAGGTACAGGATGTTATTAAAACTTTATGGCAAAAAGGAGCTTCTTTAGCTTTTCAACAGACTTTGCGTTCAGTTTTGAATAAAATGGCTTATGATACAGCTAATTGGATTGGTTCTGGCGGAGAAGGACAAAAACCTTTATTCGTGACGCAAGGATGGGGTTCCTATATGGCCCAAATTGGCGATGAAGCAGCTGGTACCTTCTTAGAAAATTTTACTGCTAATTGGTCTCAATCCAGAGAAGGTGGAAGCGGCATGACTCTCAATTACTGCCAACCTTCATCTTTAGATGTGAAATTAAAAATCGCTTTAGGCCTGTCGCAGCAATATCGACCGTCTGCTCCAAGTTGCACTGCTTCAAAGATGATTGACAACTGGACAAGCGCCGCAAAAGAATTCGCTGATTATCAAGATCCAAATTTTTTAGATAAATTTGTTAATATTTTTGATCCAGTTTCTAGTGATATGGGGATTTATTGGGAGGCCAGTACTGACATGATGCAAGAAAAAATTAAGGACAAAAAGGAAGCAGAAACCACTCTTTTGGGAAAGGGTGGCTGGCTGGATCCCTTAACGATAGATGACAAGCCAATTTCTTTGCCTAGTCAAGCAGAATTACAAATAGAAGGATCATATAGTGATTTTTCTTCTAATATCGGTAAATATACTGGCGATGCTTTTATTGATGCCGCTAATATTTTTTTAAATCAATTAGCACTATCAGCTTTTAATAAATTAATACAGAATATCGGTAAACAAAGCGGCAGTAGTTCAGCGGTTTCAGATTCATTGTTCAGCGGTTTTGAAGCTGATCCTAGTTTTTCTGGCGGTGAAACTGCATTAAAGAAAACCACCACTAAACTTATTCAACCTAATTTTGGTGTTAGGGCCGACTATAATATTCTATCAGAATTATCTATTTGTCCTGATCCGAAAAATCCTGGGCCAAGCTACTGCGTAATAGATAACAAATTTATGCAGGCCATATCTGAACAAAAAACGGTAGCCGAAGCTTTACAAGAAGGCTATTTAAATGGTAGCTGGCAGTTTGAAGTTAATAGTTTGCCCGGTGCCTATCAAAACAGCTATACCTGGAGAAATATTTCTATTTTACGTAAATATCGTATCGTGCCGGCTAGCTGGGAGCAAGTATTTGAAAAAATAGATCAATATAATCAAGCGGCTGACAGATATCCTGATAAAAATTATGAGAAGAAAAGAGCGACTTTAATGGATTTAGTATCATGTTTTAGTCCTTATGATGAATATAATCAATTCAGTGCTCAATTTGATGCTAACGATCAAGCCTGGTGTACTGGTTTAGTTGATCCTAATTGGGTGCTAAAAGCTCCGCTTAATTATTGTAAAAAAGAAGGGATAAGTTCACAGATATTAAATAAATATATTGTTGCTTCTCAACCTGCTTATGGTACTAATCCTTATATACCTAGCTCTATAACTATCACTCGAGCAGATAATTATTGCGCTGATAATCAAACCTGTATTAAAGAAGCTAAAGACGGTAGCTGCTTAGCTTATGGCTATTGCAATGAAGAAAAGCGAACTTGGAGTTTTGAGAGTGAATCTTGTGAACCAATAGATAATACTTGCCAGGCTTTTGTTACTGATTCCGGTGATAAAGTGGCTTATTTAGAAAATACTTTGGATTATGAAAATTGTAGTGCGGAGAATGCTGGCTGCAAACAATATTCTTATTTCGGTTCTTATAATTATGATTTAGGGACTATTTCCTGGAATGCCAATGACAGCCTTTATTTGAATAATAAAGCAAATGACTGCTCGTCAAAAGACGAGGGTTGTTCTGAATTTATTCGCATTAAACCAGCTTGGGGTGCTAATTTGGTGATGAATTCCAATTTTATAAATGATTCCATGGGCGCCTCTTCTACTACTAGTTTTTTAAATGAATGGCCGGTAGATGCAGATTATGCGGAAATAGTAGATTCAGCTAAAGAGCCGGGCGATAGTATTGGCAAGGCTTTGAAGTTGGAAGCCGCCGGGAGCGCTTTACTTTTTTCAGATAAAAATAATTCTTTACTGCCTAAAGATTTTGATGTAGTTTTTGGTCAAGCTTATACAGTGAGCGCTGACGTTTATTTAGCGCAAGGTAATAGAGTAGTTATAGCTTTAGGATCAGGCAGTAACAGATCTACTTATGAAAGCCGATCAACCGGTTCATGGCATCATATTAGTGTTTCTAAAACCACAGGTGACGGTTTGACTTCTCCAGACTTTTCTTTGGCTGCTTATGGCAGCCAGGCAGTGGTTTATATAAAAAATATTAAATTTGAAATGAGTGGTTGGGATACAGGATTTAGTTCCTATGCGGATAATAAAAGTTATCAAAAGCTTTTACCTGAATATTTAGAATCAACTTGTTATGTCGGTCAAACTGCAGATGGCTTCAGTTATCAATTTAAAGAAAGTGCACCAGCACAATGTTATAATTATGCTAGAAGATGTGATCAAGGAGAAGTCGGTTGCGAGCTCTATACCGCGCTTGAAGGTGATTTTTCTGTTCCCGCTAAAGTTTCCAGTACTGATTATTGTCCGTCAGAATGTTTAGGTTATGATATTTATATTTCCCGTCAAACTAATTTTAACTCCCCTCAAGCAGAAAATATTATTCCGCAGAATGCTACAATTTGTAGTGTAGAAGCAGTTGGCTGTAATGAATTTACTAATTTAGATGATTTGTCTACTGGCGGAGAAAATAAGGAATACTATTCTGCTTTAAAGCATTGCGTCAAGCCCGGACAAGCTGAATGCGCTAATTTTTATGCTTGGGAAAAAACTATTAACGGTTCACAATTACAGCTTTATACTTTGCAGGTTGGGACGGGAGGTAATCCAGAAACAATTTCCGACGATAGTTCAGAGTGTAATGCCGAAATTTATAACGCGTCAATAGATAGTCCTCTTTATAATCCTGATTGCCGTGAATTCTATGATACGGAAGGTGTTATTTATTATCATTTAAATTCTAAAGTGATAACTTGTTCTGATGATTGCCGTTCTTATCGAATGACAGAAAAAAATTATGATTTTGGTTTAAGCCAAGCAGAATGCGTTGGCTTGGATAGAAACTGGGATAGCCAAGAAGGCGCTTGTATAGTTTGTTTAAATAGCGGCACTTGGAGTCAAAATCACCAATCTTGTTTGTATCAAGGTATTCCTGGAGAAGGAAAGATTTGCCAAATTTCTGAAAGTGGTTGTCGTGAGTACAATGGTAGTGCCGGTAATAATGTCCGTTTAATAGTTTCTTATGATTTTGAAGGTTTGCCTGCTTCTTGGACTTCTAATTGTAGTAATGGTATTAGTTTAGCTGATGTATCTAGTGATAAAGAGGGAAAATCTTTATATTATAATAATAGTGCTAGTAATTGTTCGGAGATTGGCAGTGATCGTCAGGTATTATCTAAAAATACTCCGCTTATCAAACAGATAATTGCTGGTGATAATATGGCTGCGCAGCTCAAGATCGGAAATTTTGTAACACAAGGTAAGGCCTATAATGTAAAATTTTGGGCCAGCTCTTCAGCCGGCGCTAATGTTAAAATATATTTTTATAATCCTGATACTAAAGAAAAATCAGAATTTAACACTGCCATACCGATAAAAGTGAAGAGTGGCGGTGGTTGGCAACTTTATGCTGCTAACTTAGAGGAACTAGATCATAAGGTTAGTAATAATGAAATTTTAGCAATCACTGCTGATAATAACTTTTATTTAGATAACTTTATTTTAACAGAGATAGTTGATCGTTATTATTTAATTAAATCTTCTAGTAAAATTCCTGATATTTGTTATTATGATATTTTTGATGTTTATCAAGGGGCTGATTATAATTTAGGTTGCTCTGCTTATAATGATCGTTCCGGCACCAGGCATAATCTTCATAGTTTTTCCGATATTTGTGCTTCCTCGGCTGTTGGCTGCGAACAGGTGATAAAAACTCATAATTATAGCCCCTACGGCGGGAATATCTGGGGTGATGATAATGAAAATAAAAAGTGTGATATAGATGAACCTGATTGCGTAGAAGTAGAAGGAGATAGCAGTATATATTTAGTTTATGATTCGGCTAAAATTTGTAACCGCGATAATTTAGGTTGTTCTCGTTTGGGCGAAGCAGTTGCTGGTACCTCTGGTTCTGCCTGGTCTGATGTCTTTAAGAAAAATAATCCTAATCAGTATAATCAAATTCTTTGTGAAGAAGAAAGCCTTGGTTGCGAGGAATGGCGAAATGATAGTGGTGGCTTTAGTTATTTCCGCGATCCGGGAAATAATGTTTGTGTTTATCGCTCCGGAGTCAATAACCCGTCCGGTGAGAAAGCTTGGTATAAAGCATCAGTTAAACGTTGTGATTTAAATAGCGATGGTGAAATAACTGGCGGCGAACAATCAGGAGCGGTTTGTTTGAATGATAACGATTGTAATAAAGGTGTTTGTATTAGTGATAATAATGATTATTTGTGTCCAGTTTCTTATTTAGAAACCGTTGGTTATGGAGGATTAGGAGGTAGAGTACCGGTCCCTAGTGAAAATGTTGCAAAATGCAGCGTCCAATCTTCTAGTTGCCGTGAATATATTGATCCGGTAAGCAATTTTAATCCCGATCTTTTAATATCTGCTAACGGAAATACCATTTCTTTACAGCCCAATAAATTATATGTATTAACAGTGAAGGATAAAGATATTAAATCAGTTCCTAAAACTAGTTTGAGTTTTCCTAATGGCGAGGTAGCAAGATTGTTACCTGACAATACTTTTGCTGAACCTGAAACCAGTGTTTCAATTGACGGCAGTTCGCTGGCAGTTATTTTTAACTCTTTAAATACCAAAATTGCTACCTTCAATGGTAACAAGGCCGATATTGTTCTGCGAGAATTAGCTATTGCCTATCAATTAAATTCAGAAATTGATAAGTCAAGTTGCAACGGATTGGTTAATTTTAATAATGGTTGTGTTTTATTTAATGAAAGAAGTATTGCTGGTGCCAGCGGTTATGCTGATTTGAGTAACGCTTTTGATCCCTATCTTAGCCAAGACGGCGATTCACCAGTTAATTGTAATATAGAAAACAATGGCTCTTGTGCTGCTAACCAATTAATAAAAGTTCGGCCGGATAGGGTTTGCGCTACCTGGTTTACTTGTTCCACTTATGCAATAGATGAAACTACTGGTCAGCAAGTTTGTTATGATTTAGAGCTATGTAATAGTTTAGGTGAAGATGGGCAATGCGCTAATTTTCTAGATGAGAATTATGAGTTAAATCCAGGAAATGCTACCGGTTATTACATTCAAAATAAATATAATATCAGTAAGATGGATGAGGTTGGCTTAAATAGCAATGCTCATTATAGCTTTGAAGAGTTGGTGCCGTCTTTATATTGTGTAAGAAGAGATGGTACTAATCAACCTTGTAGTTTTGATAATAATATTGTTAAAGATTTAATTATTAGAGAGCCGGATAAAGCTAAAGTTGATTATCCGGTAGCTGGTGAAAGTTATTTACGGGTTCCGTCTGCTTATAGTGTTTCGCCAATGTCTCGTAATTCCTTTATTAATTTATCTGAAAATCAGGATTATTATTTAAGTTATTTAGTAAACACTAAAAATTCTAGCGGTAATGCAATGGTAGTTATCAAACCGAATAGTAGTGAGGGAAATAAGGGTATAACTTTTACCTCTTCAGCCCCTAATGGTTGGGAACGTAAGGTTCACCATTTTGACACTATTGACGGTGATTATTCACAAATTATGTTATTTTTAACTTCTGAAAATAAAGATATTGAAGGAGAAGTTTATTTTGATGATATAAATATTGAGCCAGTTTTAAAAATCAGTGATAATCAATATGCCGCTCGAGAGTGTCGTTTGTATCCTAATAGCGATAGCTTTGATTGTCGGGATTATAATCAAGATGTTGTTTCCGAGGGTTTGGAGGGCTACTGTTTAGAATATGATAGAGATAATCCTGATGTTTGTCTAACTTGGTATCCAGTTGATAGAATTAGTTCTTCCTTGGGGGGAGCGGCTCTTGGTTAT
>CAYSJA010000038.1:0-19879 GCA_964431235.1 uncultured Gammaproteobacteria bacterium | reverse complement strand
TTTGTGAGCCAATTAATGAAGCGCTTAATGCTGAACCGCCAATTAGGATATATAATCCTGATTACCCCACTCATGATGAACAAGGTTTAGGTCTTTTAGCGGCTGATAAAGGTGATAGAGATAAAGTATTTAACTTTACTTGCAGCGAATTCGTACAGGTAGTTTCCAGTAGTGGCGAGAATAAAGCTTGGACGGTAAGGACTAGTACAGCAGCTGATCCCGACTATGCTTTTGAAACTCCTGATTTTTTCCAATATCCTATTGCTTTTGGCACTACCTATACTGATCCCAACCTGCAGAAATATGGCCGGCAGAGAAATGGTGTGCCTTACGGTGCCGCTACTTTTGATGCTAATTATGATCTATTGAACAGCGGACCAATATATTTACAGAATCAGTATTATCAGAAAGAAGATAATGAAATATTTGCCGGTCGCCCTTATGGTTGCAGCGGAGAATCTTGTGCTAATGTTGGATATTGTAGTGAGAACCCTAATGTATTATGTGTTTATTATCCTGATCCTAATCAGAATATGAATGAAAATGTGTATCATTATATAAATACCAAGACTTGTTCTGATGGTGGTTTTGGTGTTTGTCAACCCTTATGGACTATTAACCAGGAGAGTGGGGGAGTATATGCTAAAAACGTACTATCTCAGATATTCAAAGAATCATACGGTGGCTTTAAATATCAAGCTGGCAATTATATACCAGAAGATGTATCGTACCCTAGATTTAGTGGAGGAGATAGACCTACTATTTATCCGACAAGTATAAACCTTTATTTGAATAATAAAAAGTATAGTGAGTTAGATGATAAACCTTCCGGAATTTATGCTCTTAAATTCAACACTAGAGTTGATGCTGAGCAGCAGCCTCTTAATATGATTTACATTGATTGGGGAGATGGTAGCAGCCAAGCAATAACTGGAATAGATCATCGTCCGGATTCTGATAATAAGCATATTTTTTATCATTATTATGACAAATCTCCAAGAAACGCAGACGATGATAAGATCATTATTAAAATTTGGGATAATTGGAATTTAACAGCAACCAGTAGTTTTAAATTAAGAAATTAATTTCCGCCTAATTTATGGCTAAAGAGAAAGATAATCAATTCAGCGGCGGTTTGGAAGGCGATTTGGATAGCCGTCTACTTAAGCCTAAAATTGATGACAAAGAAAGCAGCAGTGATAGAGTCGGTACTTTGCGGGAAGCTAAAAGGTCGAGCAAAGATTTGGGAAATGGTTATCAAAAGGAAGCGCAAGATTTACGTCAAGCTGTTTTACAAAAAAAGCAACAAGCGAAAATAACAGCGGCTAAAGAGGCAAAAACAAAAATTTTTAGAAAGATAGGATCGATGCGTAAAGGCACTAGTGCGCTTTTAAGAGGTGCTTGGATTAATCTAATTGATAGTTTTGGTTTAACACTTATTTGGATAGATATTCATGTTTTTTTAGGTAAAGTTGTTGGTCATGATTCTTTTTGTAAATTAGGGGAGGAATGGACGGATAAAGTAATGGCTGGTTTAGGATCTAGCACTAGCAAGGAAGTACTGGAAAGAAAAGCCAGGAATTCAGTTGGTTTGGTAGAAAAAATTGGTCTGGGCTGTTTGAATTTAGGTTGTTTAATAGTAGTTATTGTCATTTTTGTTATTATTGCTCTAGTATTGAAGTTTATCGAGAGCCCTTTAGAATTTTTTGCGGGAATGATTGGTTATGTTTGGAATTCTGCTAAGGACGCGATAGTGAGATTTTCATCCGGTAGTTAGTTGACAGATAAAATATGAAAAAATTGTTAAATAAAAGAAGCGCGATTTTTATAGCCCTATTAGTAGTAGTAGTCGTTTTTGTTTTATTTAGCCAAACAGTTTGGGCTGATGGCGAAAGCAGTGATAATAGATGGGCGCATTGGCTAGTAGGCGGAATTGCCAGAGCTATAGTATCAGTTTTAGGTTGGGTGCTGGCTAAATTAATGGGGATTTTAATCTATGTTGCCCAATATAACAATTTTATCCATTCAGCAGTGATAAGTCATGGTTGGACGGTGGCTCGCGATGTTGCCAACATGTTTTTTGTTGTTATTTTGCTGATTATCGCTTTCGCGACTATTTTACGTATAGAAAGTTATAATTATAAGAAATGGTTGCCTAAGTTAATCCTAATGGCGATTTTGATTAATTTTTCCAAAACTATTTGTGGTTTACTTATTGATATATCTCAAGTAGTTATGCTTACCTTTGTTAATGCTTTCAGTGAGATAGGTGCTGGTAATCTAACAAAAATGTTAGGAATCGCTGATTGGCAGAGTTTGAAAGGAGTGGAGAGTATAAGTAATTGGGAAATAACGGCTGCTTATGTCTTAGCAGTAATTTATGCATTTATTGCCTTGGTGACAGTAGCAGCTATGGTGGCTATGTTGGTGATGCGTATTATTATGATTTGGGTATATGTTGTTTTATCCCCTTTTGCTTATCTTTTATCTGCTTTTCCTGGCGGTACTGGTTATGCTTCCCAATGGTGGAAAGAATTTACTAAAAATTTGATTGTTGGACCGGTGCTGGCCTTTTTTATCTGGTTGTCTTTTGTTTCTTTAGGCCTGCCTAGTGATAATGACTATCAAGTTTTAGGCGAATTCAGTGATAAGAGCGGAGAAGAAAATATTCAAGTAGGTGATAAAGATATGAAACAATATGGCACCTCTAATCTAATGATTCAATTTATCGTTGCTATTGCCATGTTATTAGGCGGTATGAAAATTGCTCAGGAAATTGGTGGTGCTAGTGGTAGTATGGCTGGCAAGGCCTTTGGTAAAGTGAAAGGATTAGGGTTGATAGGAGCAGGTGTTGCTGGCGGATTAGCCTGGAAAGGAGCAAAACAGCCGTTTAGTTGGGGGGCGGATAAGTTGCAAGAGAAAGGTATTGTTGATCTAAAATTTAAAAGAGCTTGGGATACAATGATGGTTCGCAGGAGGCAGACAAAATATGATAAATATGTTTCAGGTTTGGCGGCGGCCGGAGAAAGACAAAAAAAAGGAGGATTTGCCGGCTTGCTAGCTATGACTGCCGGCCCGGCTGATGCTTGGGATAAGTTTACTGACTGGAAAGGGATAAAGCCGACAGGATTTATTAAACAATTAAAAGGTGATAAAAAATTATTGTCTGAACAACAGGTTATAAAAGATAAAAAATCAATAGCTAAGCAAGAATTAGATAATCAAAAGTTTGAGAATAAGTTTATGAATACAAGCGTTCCTAAACGGCAAGAAATGTTAGATGATAGTATTTCAGATAAAAAAACCACTCAAGAGAGCAAAGATAATGCTAAAAAAGAAATTAAATCCTTAAGTAGTAAGATAAAGGCAGAGGAAGCAAAAGGTAAGTATAAAGATAAGGAATTATTAGATGGATTATATAAATCCAGAGCGGAGGAAAAACAGACGGTAAAGCAGGCGGAAGAGAAAGAAAAAATTATAACTAAACGAATTGAATTTGCGAAAGCTGGTTTGAATAAAGATTTTACTAACAAAGAGAAATTTGAATCAAGGCAGAAAGTTAAAGATGCACAAGCTTCAGTTGATTATTTTGATAGAAGAATTTCGGATACTATGCCTCAATATAACCGACAGGCCAGATTAGCTGAGCAGGCCTCGGTTAATAAAAAAATGGGGGAGCTACAGGATATTAGTGATCCATCAGAATTAACAAGAATGCTTAAAGCATCAATTGCCGCTCATGATAAAAATATGATCAAAGCTGTTATGTTAAAGCTGACAAAAGATGCAAATGATAATGAAGCTCTGACCCCGCTGGCTGGAAGAAGTGATTACATTGGTTTGCAGAATTTGATGCGCCAATTTTCAGATAAGAAATCCAATAATTATGCCGGTTTCAATCAACAGGAAGCTTTTAGTTTAGGAGCCCAAGTCGCGGAATTAAACAAGGCTACTAATCATTGGGCTGCTACCAGCGCTTATGTTATGGATAACGGAATCTGGCGAGAAACAACGGATGAAGAACATAATGAGATCAGAGATGTTGAAACCGGCAAGCAGCAATTACAGGCCTTTATACGTAATAATAATCGCTTAGCTTATGGTTACCATGATGTGACCGGAAAATTTCATCTTGATGTTGGCGGCATAATGAAATTAAAAGCAATAAACAATATGGCCGGTTTGAAAAATTTAGAAACAATGAATGAAAGTGCGGCTAAACATGTTTGGGATGCTTTACATGAGAAAGGCAATGAAAAATTATTAGACGAATTTAAAAAGATGGTTCCAAAAGGAACTAGCCCCAATGATACTTTATATTATGCCTTAGGCCGACGTTTAGGTGACATTTCTAGCGTTAAGAATTCTAAAGAAAAATATAATTCTGCTAAATCTTATATTACTTAAGTATGCAAGATGAAAAATATAAAAAAATTTTAGAGAAAGATTATCAGAAGCTGTTAAAAGAAGTGGTTGATTATATAGTTTTAAACGATGATCAACCCAAAGCCTTTGAATTGTTGGGAATTTTAAAAAAAGCTGTTTCGTTCTGCGTTAAAGAATTGAAAGCTGATTTAAAGTTGGCTAATTTTTATCAAGAGGCCATTCTTAAATTGAGCTTTATTGCCTTACCGTCTTTAGATGAAAAAGCAATTATTTCATTGTTTAAAAATTATTTTTGCCACCAGTTCAATATAGAAGGGTATGATATAAAGCGGAAAATAAACGCAAAATTAATTTCAATTATTTTATTATCAGCTCGCGATCAATTCAAAATTAGTTTGAAACAGGCTCTTTTGGAAAATGATGAAAAAGTATCAAACAAATCAGGGGCTAAAACAGTTAAAGAGTATTTACAAGATTATGTTTCTAAAATAGGAATTGATTCCCATGATAAATTAGAGAGGGCCCAGTATATTATGGAAATAAAAAATTCTAAGGATATCAACAATCAAGAATATGAGCGCTTAAAATTATTATTTAATATTTTTGATTTTATAAACTCTTCTTCTGAGCAGCCCGAAGGATTTGAAGAAGAATACCCGGTTATAGTAAAAGGAAAACTAAATATCTTTCGTAAAGGAGCGTTGGAGCCAGTTACTAGTAAAAAAGATATTGAAGAAGTCTTAAACGATTATAACTATCAACCGGAATCTGATGACAATACTGAAGATGCTTTAATTGATCACGTTGATCAGGCATCTATTCCAAACCAAGAAGTTCAAGCAATTTCTTCTCCCTCCCGCGTAGCTGAATTGGAAAAAATTATTAAAAATTATTCTCCTGCTAGTTTGGAATATAAAGCTATCAATCAGGAAATATCGCGTCTTAAGAAATCTGAAACTAAAGAATCAAATGCCAAGGAATAAATTTTCAAAAATAGCGATTTCTGGGTCAATTGCTTTTGATAAGATAATGAATTTCTCCGGTTGTTTTACAGATATTATAATTCCCGGAAAGCAACATCAATTCGGCTTTAGCCTCGTAGTTGAAAACTTGAAGAGTAATTTTGGTGGTACAGCCGGCAATATCGCTTTTAACTTAGCTCTTTTTCAAGAGCAGCCAATTATTTTCGGGATAGCCGGTTTTGACTTCTTGCCGTATCGTAATTGGCTTAATATAAATAATGTCAATTTAAAATATATTAGAGAAGTAAGAACTTCTCCGACTTCCACTGCTCATATTATTACTGATAAAAAAGATAATCAAATTTCTGCTTTTTATCCCTGTCGGTCAATTGCCAATTATGCCTCTAGAGTAGTTGTTAGAGCTAATCGAGATCAAAAAATCGATTTAGCGGTTATCGCTCCCGACGATAAAATAAGGATGCTCTCATATGCCCTTACTTGTCGTTCGCAAAAGATCCCTTATATTTTTGATCCTGGACAAATGGTTAGCGTTTTTTCTACTTTAGAATTAACTGAAGCAATAAAAGGCGCATTTATTTTAATTGGAAATGATTACGAAATAGCCCTTATAGCCTCAAGTTTGAAAATAGATTTAATTGAGCTTAGCACTCAAGTAGAGATATTAGTTGTTACAAAAGGCGCTAAAGGGTCAGAGATATATCAAGGTGGAAAAAAAATAAAAATTAAGCCGGCTAAAGCAAAGAATTCCTGTGACCCGACCGGAGCCGGAGACGCCTATCGAGCAGGCTTGATTAAAGGTTTAAAAAATGGTTATAATTTAAAAACTTGTGGGCAATTAGCTGCTCTTACAGCCGTTTATACGGTAGAAAAATACGGCACACAGACGCACAAATTTTCCCTTAAAAGTTTTACTAAAAGATATTACGAAAATTTTAAAGAAAAAATAAATTTATGACTAGCCATATAAAAAACATCGGATTAGCTATTGCCGGCGAAAAGCGCTTAAAGTGGTCAGGATTGGATATGCCGGTTTTAAATAGTATTAAATTAGATTTTTTCCGCAGTAAGCCTTTTTTTGGCAAAAGAATTTCTGCCTGTCTTCATGTTACTGCTGAGACGGCTAATTTAATGTTAACCCTTAAAGCCGGAGGCGCGGATATAACATTAGTCGCTTCAAATCCCTTATCAACTCAAGATGATATAGCCGCTGCCTTAGTTAAAAATCATGGAATAAAAGTAATGGCAAAACGGGGAGAAGATAATAAGGATTATTATAAGTATCTTAATGAAGCTTTAAAGAGTAAGCCCCATATTACCATGGATGATGGAGCCGACTTAATTTCTTTACTCCATAGCAAATATCAAACGGACGCTAAAAATATTTTAGGAAGCATGGAAGAAACAACAACCGGGGTTATTCGTCTTCGTTCTTTGGCTGCTAATGGTAAATTAAAATTACCGGTTATTGCAGTTAACGATGCTAAGACTAAAAATCTTTTTGATAATCGTTATGGAACTGGTCAATCAACTCTGGATGGTATAGTTCGTGCGACTGATGCTCTCATTGCTGGCAAAAATATTGTTGTTGCTGGTTATGGCTGGTGTGGTAAAGGATTTGCTATGCGTGCTCGCGGTATGGGGGCTAAGGTGATTGTGACGGAAGTTGATGAAATCAAGGCTTTAGAGGCAGCAATGGACGGTTTCCAGGTCATGACGATGAACGAAGCAGCTAAAATCGGCGATATTTTCTGCACTATAACCGGCGATATGCATGTTATTAGAACTGAACATTTTAAGAATATGAAAAATGGTTCGGTTGTTTGTAATTCTGGCCATTTTGATGTTGAAATAGATATTCCTGCTTTAAAGAAAATGGCATCGAAAGTGAATTATCAGGTTAGACCTAATGTTGACGAATATATAGTCGGTCAAAAAAAATTATATTTATTAGTTGAAGGCCGATTAGTAAATTTAGCCGCGGCTGAAGGCCATCCAGCCAGCGTAATGGATATGAGTTTTTCAACCCAGGCCTTAGCGGCAGAATACGTAGCAATTTCTAAAAAAAGATTGGAAATAAAAGTTCATAACGTTTCGGATAAGATTGAAAAAAAAGTTGCTGCTTTGAAATTAAAGTCACTTGGTATTAAAATTGATAGATTAACTAAAGAACAAATTGCCTATCTAGCCGCTTGGGAGATAGGTACTTAATATTTAATCAATATGGATATTAAATTAATTACTTCTGAATCAGTAACCGAAGGTCATCCTGATAAAATTTGTGATCAGATAAGCGACGGCATTTTAGATGAAATGTTGCGTCATGATCGAGAAAGCCGCGCAGCTATAGAATGTTTTGTTACTAATGGTTTAGTTGTTGTCGGTGGAGAAGCAAAAACAAGAAAATATGTTAAAATTGATGAGATTGTCCGTAGAGTTCTAAAAAAAATTGGTTATAAAGATGCTGAATCAGGTTTTGATTGTGATAGCGTTGGGATTATTTCTGCTTTACATGAGCAAAGCTTAGAAATTGCTCAGGGCGTTGATGAAGGGAAAGGCGAATATAAAGAACAGGGTGCTGGTGATCAAGGATTAATGTATGGCTATGCGACTAATGAGACTAAAGAATTAATGCCTTTACCTATAATTTTAGCTCATAAATTAGCGGCTAAATTAGCGAGAGTTCGCCATAAAAACATTTTGCCTTATTTAAAGCCAGATGGAAAAACCCAAGTAACAATTGAATATCAAAACGGTAAAGCTAAACGGGTTGAAACAGTAGTTATTGCCGCTTGTCATAGTAATAAAGTTAAGACGTCTAGAGTTTATAACGATATTTTACGTGAAGTTATTAAGCCAATTTTAGGGAAAATGTTTGATAAGAAAACTAAAGTCTTTATTAATTCAACCGGTGCTTTCACTTTTGGCGGTCCGGGAGCAGATACCGGTCTTACCGGACGTAAAATTATTGTTGATACCTACGGTGGCTATGCTAGGCATGGAGGTGGTTGTTTTTCGGGTAAGGATGCCTCTAAAGTCGATCGTTCCGGTGCTTATATGGCGCGTTATGCCGCTAAGAATATTGTTGCGGCCGGATTAGCGGATAAATGTGAATTGCAGGTTGCTTATGCAATTGGTGTTTCCAAGCCGGTTGGGATATATATTGATACTTTTGGGACAAATAAATTTCCTGAAGATAAAATTTTGAAGGCGGTAAGGAGGGTTTTTGATTTTCGCCCTAAAGTAATAATTGATATTTTAGATTTAAAAAAGCCAATTTTTCAAAAAACAGCCGCTTATGGCCATTTTGGCCGTGCTGGTTTTTCCTGGGAAAAGATTAATAAAGTTGCAGCTTTGAAAAAAGAGATGAAATAGATTAAGACAGATTAAAATATTTAAGTTTATGCGTGTCATGGCATTCGGTACTTTTGACAGTCTTCATCCCGGTCATCTTTATTATTTATCTCAGGCAGGGAAATTTAGTAACGAGTTGATTGTAGTAGTGGCCCGTGATCAGAACGTTTTACTTTTAAAAAACCGTTTGCCACAAGAAAATGAGGAAGTGCGAAGAGAAAGAGTAGAAAGTGCTCTTAGAGACTTGAAATTAAGGGGGCAAGCAATATTAGGTAGCCGAAAAAATCGTTGGCAACTTATTAAAAAATTTAAACCCAATGTTATCTATTTGGGTTATGATCAGAAAATTAACATAAAAATGCTTAAGGAATTCATTGCCTCAGAGCACTTTTTTTGTGAAATAAAAAGGATTGATGCGTATCAGCCGGAGAAATATAAATCCAGTTTGCGTCGGATTATATAAAATAAAAAAATATGAAACCAAAATTTACTATTTTAGTTGAAGACTATAATGTTCCGTTGTAGTAAGTAAGAAAGATATGTCTATTATTGATATTAATATTGCCGAACAGGAAAAGAAAATAACTAAATGTTTGAAAAAAGGCGTAAAATGGATCCCGGTTTTAAAATCCGCGCGAGCCAAACAGAAATTATCCGGCCAACAAATTATTGAGCTGGCTAAATTATGCTTGACAATTGAAAAACATTATAAATTTCCTTGTGATATTGAGTGGGCTAGAGAAAAAGGAAAGTTCTATATTACCCAAAGTCGTCCTATTACGACACTTTAATTTTTTCTTTTCAATTTCATCTAAAATATGTTAAAATAATAAGCAGAAGGATTATACGACCTCTGTTTATTTTTATTGTTTTTTCTTAATGTTTGATTATTTGCAACAATTTAACAGTCTTCCTAAAGATTTGCGCGACAAAATATCTTCACCCGAAGTCATGTCTTCTTTATCCGAACTTGAGAAGCGCTATCAAGTAGATTTAGCCATGGTAGTTATGAAAGTAATGATAAAGAGTTTAGCAATTAAAGATCTGTCCTCAATTTTTACAAGCGAGCTTAACTTATCTCCGGAAAAAGCAGAAAATTTAGCTCAAGAAATGAAAGAAAAAATTTTTTCGTCAGTTGCTGATTATATGGGAATTTCTGATCAGACTAAAGTTCTTAATTTACAAGAAAACATTGATTTTTTAATTAAAGAAGCTGGTATAGCCATACCAAGCTCTGATTTAGTAGAAAGATTGAGAAAAATATTATCTACCTATCTCAAAGGCGTCCGCAATCGAATTGATACCAGGCAGACTTTAGCTAAGGATGTTAAAATCGGCGGTTTAGGTTTGAGTAAAATGGAGATAGATCGTATTTTAAAAGTTTGCGACTCAAAAAAATATCAGCCTGAAATTTCTGCTCCTCCCCCGTCTGTTTCTAATCGTTTAGATGAAATAATATCTCAGGATCAAGATCAAAAGGCCGATACAACTTTTAAAAAGAAACAAGCTTTAAAAATTACTGAATATGATTTAAAAAGAGCTCTTCAATCCGGAGAAACTAAAAGTATTACTTCTTCACCTCAAGCCAAAGTTGCTGGCCAGCCAGAAGAGATAGAGGAGAAAATAATTAATAAGGAACAACCGGATTTTAAGCAAGATAGTGAAGCTAGCCAGGCGGAGTTAGAAGAAGAATTAAAAAAATTGGAGCCTCATAAAGAAGAAGATAAGCAGGCAGAAATTGTAGAGAAAAGTAAAGAATCGGAAAAAGCCCCTTTTATTGTAAAAAAACCGGAAAGCACCACTCTCTTTAAAAAATTATTTTCTGAGAGTCAAAAAAAGGCCACTCCAGGTTCAATTAAGTTTGCCGCTGTGGCGGGAAATGTTCCTGAACAGAAAAAGAAGATAGAAAAGCAAGCCACTTTATCAGAAGAAGTAGAAAAAAGTGATAATAGGGAAATAGCAGAAAAAGAATTAGCATCTAGAAAAATTACATCCAAACGGCCAAGTACATCGTCGGCTTCTCATCATCGTCCGCGTTTGGAAGATGTCAAAGTGGTCCCCAAGGTTATGGGGCCTTTAGAAGAATTACAGTTTTTAGATTTAACTAATTTTCGGCGTTTAGGGAAGACCCCTGAAGAAATTACCGCTAAAATTTTCAGTAAGATAAAATTATTGGAAAAGGAAGGTTATGATAAAATGATTGCCGGCATCTCCGCTTGGAAAAAAAGCCCGACTAACCGCTTGTATTTAAAAGCAGTTCAAGAGGCAATTGCTTCCGGTAAAAATTTAGAAGAAGCAATTTCAGGCAAAAAAGAAAATGAAATAAATTTAAGCCGAGAGGAGATCGAGGCAATTATTAGTTTAAATAGTCGTTTAACTTTTTAAGTATGCAACAGTTCACTGTTCCTCAATTTATCGATGTTGAAAGTAAGATCATCGGACCGATAACAACTAGGCAGTTTTTGATAATTCTTAGTGCTGCTTTGATTATTGGTCTTAGTTATCGTATCTTTGATTTTACCTTATTTTTAGTTATAACCGTAATAGTTCTTATTATTGCTGCTTTGTTTGCTTTTGTGAAGATAAACGGTCGGCCTTTTCATTTTTTTGTATTAAATGCGATTCAAACTTTACGTCGCTCTAATCTACGGATTTGGAACCATACTCATACAGCGAGGGGAAAAGATGAAGAAAGTGAAACTTTAGTTAAAGTAGAACGCCAGGTAGCTACCAAAGAATATTATAAGAAGTCGCGCTTGGCCGAAGTCGCTTTAATAGTGGATACTAAAGGTAAATATAAAGGAGAATAAAATTTTATGACCAAAAAAAATAAATTAGTAAATAATAAAATAAGTGTTTCTACCCAGCAGTATTTAGATATTGCTGAGATAAAAGACGATACTGTTATTTTGAAAGATGGAACTTTGCGAGCGGTTTTAATGGTGTCAAGTATTAACTTCGCTTTAAAAAGCGAAGATGAGCAAAATGCAGTGATAAGTTCCTATGTTCGTTTCTTAAATAATTTACGTTTTACGCTGCAGATTGTTATTCAGTCGCGTGAATTAGAAATAGATAATTATTTAGATTATCTACAGGAGAAAGAAAAAGAGCAAACCAATAAATTATTAAAAGTGCAGACTACAGATTATATAGAGTATATTAAAGAGTTAACTTCTTTGGGACGTATTATGAGTAAGCGTTTTTTTGTTGTCGTGCCTTATGACCCTTTGACTGACAAGCGTAAAGGTTTTTTTAGTTTATTAAAAGAAGCTTTACGGCCGGCTACTATTATAAAACTTAAAGAAAAAGTATTTAGTCGCTACCAAGAAATGTTAAATCGACGCCTAGAAAGTGTAATAGCTGGTTTAGAATCAATGGGAGTCTCAGTGGCTCGTTTGGACACACAAAGCTTGATAGAGCTTTATTATAAGACCTATAATCCCGAAACATCTAAAAATCAACAGTTAGTTGATTTAAAGAAAATAAAAGTAGAAAATAATTAAAAATAATTATGTATGATAGACTTTAGTAAAGACAAGGAAAAAAATAGAATAACCCTTAATACTCCGATAAGCTTAAAAAGTCAGAAGCAAGCGGAAAATATTGAGGTTGATCCAAAAATGACTCGGGAAATAATTGAGGAAGAGAAAGCTCTTCGTCGAGGAATATTATCAGTAAAAGATATTATCGCTCCGGCTAGCTTAAAAGTTGAATCTAATCATATTCGTTTGGGTAATATTTTTTTACGTACGGTATTTGTTATCAGCTACCCCCGTTATATATCTGTTGGTTGGTTTGCACCAATAATTAATCTTAATTTGACTTTTGATATCTCCATGTTTTTCTATCCAGTAGCCAGCTCTATTATTTTAAAGCAATTAAAGAATAAAGTCGGTAATTTAGAAGCTCAAATAATATCTGATGCGGAGAAAGGAGCCGCTCGTGATCCGATACGGGAAACCGCTTTGCGTGATATTGAATATTTGCGTGATGCCCTTACTCAGGGAACAGAAAAATTTTTTCAGTTTGCTCTCTATATTACTTTATATGCTGATAATTTGGAGGATTTAAACAGGGTTTCTGATCAAGTTGAAGATATTTTTGGCTCTCGCTTGGTTTATTCTCGTCGCGTTTATTACCAATCAGAACAGGGTTTTAATTCTACCATGCCTTTAGGAAACGACGAGCTCTATATCGCTTTTAACATGAATTCTTCACCGATTGCCTCTTCTTTCCCTTTTATCTCCAGCGAATTAAGTAGCGACAGGGGCATACTTTATGCTATTAACCGCCATAATAATAGTTTGATTTTATTTGATCGTTTTACCTTGCCCAATGCTAATTCAGTTGTTTTCGCTACATCCGGCGCCGGCAAAAGTTATGCGATTAAATTAGAGATACTTCGCTCTTTGATGTTAGGAACGGACGTAATTGTGATTGATCCTGAATATGAGTATAAGCATTTATCTGAAGCGGTTGGCGGCACTTATGTTAATATTTCCCTTTCTAGTGAAAATAAAATAAATCCTTTTGATTTACCTAGTTCAGTCGGCGGTGAGGCTCGCCCCAAAGATATTATTAGAAGTGCTGTTATTACTTTAAAAGGGCTTATCCGTTTAATGATAGGGAAGCTCTCTTATGATGAAGATTCAATTATTGATCGTGCTTTATTAGAAACTTACGCTAAAAAAGATATTACTGCTGATACTGATTTATCGCAAATCGAACCCCCGATCATGTCTGATTTAGAGCAAGTTTTGGATGGCATGGAAGGAGGGAATAGTTTAGCTCTGCGTTTGAGGAAATATACTAAAGGTACTTTTTCCGGTTTGCTTAATACTCCGACCAATGTGGAAATGAACAATCAGTTGGTTTGTTTTTCAGTACGCGATTTAGAGGACGAGTTGAGGTCAATAGCTATTTATACCATTATTAATTATATTTGGAATATAGTTAGAAGTGAAATGAAAAAAAGAATTTTAGTGATTGATGAAGCTTGGTGGATGATGCAGAATGAAGATAGCGCTAAATTCATTTTTGCTCTTGTTAAGCGTTGTCGTAAATATTATTTGGGAGTAACAACTATTACTCAGGATGTAAATGATTTTTTGATTTCACCTTACGGCCAGGCTATAGTTACAAATTCTTCTATGCAAATTCTTCTTAAGCAGTCGCCAGCAGCTATAGATTTAGTACAAAAAACTTTTATTCTGACAGAAGGAGAAAGATATTTACTTTTAGAGTGTAGCGTTGGTGAAGGTATCTTTTTTGCTGGTAATAAACATGTGGCTATGAAAGTGGTGGCTTCTTATACAGAAGATCAGTTAATTACTTCTGATCCGCGCCAATTATTGGAAATTGAAGAGGCTAAAAGAGAATTTGAAGAGAGTTTAGCAGAAGAAGAGGGCGAGAATACTTCTCCTAGAGTTTAAAATTCGTTAATATAAATTTTAATAAAACTAAAAATATGAGGAATAATCGTAAATTATTAGGCATTATAATTATAATTTTAGGTCTGTTGATATTGGGATTGTTTATCTATCTTTTCTTTTTTAATCAGGAAGAAGCACCTAAAGTTACAGAAGACGACCAAAAGCCGCCGCTAAGTGGACAGCTTCCGGATGATGAAGAAGCTGAGAAAGAACCTGATATTACCACTGGCGATAAACCGCGCAATTATCAAGAATATGACATTAGCCAGGAGGAGGAACATGAAATAAATGAAAAAGATTTAATTAAGATTGCCCAATCTTTTGCTGAAAGATTTGGCTCATATTCAAATTATTCAAATTATAGTAATTTTTCGGATTTAAAGATATTTATGACTAATAAGATGAAATCCTGGGCAGAAAATTATGTGTCTGATTTAAAACTTTCCAGTCAGGGAAGTAATGAATATTTCGGCGTAACTACCAGGGCTGTTTTTAGCAAAATAAAAGAGTATAATGAAGCCGCTTCCCGGGCAGTTATTATTGTTTCTACAAATCGTCGGGAAAGCACTGGTCAAGTAAACGAAGGCCAGGCTTATAATCAAGATATAGAAATAACTTTGAAAAAATCTGGTGGCAGCTGGTTGGTTGATAGTGCTTATTGGCAATAATTTTTAGATTAATTATGGCAAATTCAATTAAAACTGTTTTTACTTGTTCAAATTGCGGCGCCCAGTTTCCTAAATGGAGTGGGCGTTGTTCAGAATGCGGTTCCTGGGGAACCTTAAAGGAGGAGATAATTGATTCCTATCAAGAAAGATCAGCCAGATTAGATAAAATAAAAGCAGCAGAAATTTTAGATCTTACAAAGATAAAAAGCGGTTCTTATCAGCATCTTCATACTAGATTAGAGGAAGTGGATAGAGTTCTGGGAGGCGGTTTGGTACCGGGTTCCCTGATTCTTTTGAGTGGAGAGCCGGGAATCGGAAAATCAACTTTAGTAGCTCAGATAGCCGGAGGAATCTCTAGTTCTAAATTGTCAGTTTTGTATGCTAGTGGCGAAGAGTCGGCTTCTCAGATAAAAAGCCGTTTGGAAAGATTGAACTGCAATCTAGATAATTTAAAATTTATCGCCGATACTAATGTAGAAAAAATTATAGGTGCCGTTAAAAAGAATAAAACTGATCTTTTAATCATTGATTCAATTCAAACGGTTTATTCTAGTCAAGTATTATCAGAAAGCGGTGGAATTAGTCAAATAAGAGCTTCGACATCACAATTTTTAGAATTAGCCAAGGAAAATAATATCGCAGTTATTTTAATCGGACATATTACTAAAGATGGCCAAGTGGCTGGGCCTAAATCTTTAGAACACATTGTTGATACAGTTTTATCTTTAGAATTAGAAACCAGTCATAATTATTCTCTTTTACGCTCTACTAAAAATCGTTTTGGTCCGGTGAATGAATTAGGAATTTTGGAAATGACCAGTCAAGGCTTTAAAGAAGTAAAAAATCCGGCGGCAGTCTTTATCCTTGATAATCTCGGCACTATTTCCGGTTCGGTTTTAGGTTGTGTTTTAGAAGGGACTAGACCCTTTATGATTGATTTGCAAGCTTTAGTAGCAAAGACTGTATTCGGTTATCCCCAGCGTAAAACTAGCGGTTTTGATTTGAACCGACTTCAAGTTTTAAGTGCAGTTATTTCTAAGAGAACAAACGTAAATTTATTAGCTCAGGATATTGTATTAAATGTTGCTGGTGGTTTGCGTATTTCTGATCCCGCTCTTGATTTAGCGGCAGTGGCGGCTATTTTTTCCTCTTATTTGGATAAACCTTTTTCTCGCAATACTATTGTTTTAGGAGAAGTGGGCTTAGGCGGGGAAATACGTAATATTTTTCGTTTAGAAGAAAGGTTGAAAGAGGCGGTTAGACTGGGATTCAAACAGGCCCTTATTCCCGATATTAGTGTAAAGAATAATAAGTTAACTTTTAAAAAAATAAAAAATTTAAATGATTTGTTGTTTTTTATAAAACAACTATAATAGAGGAATAGAAAAAACGAGCTAGATGAATTAGCTCGTTTTAAATTTTTGATTTGTCTCTTTTTTAATAGAGACTTGATTTGGCGCGGGAACGGATGCTGATTTTTTCCAGCTCTCTTAATAGTTTTTTTGCCGCCTTTTTATTAGCAGGCTCTACTTCTTTTAAGCTGACTTTGCGGCTATCTGTACATCCTCTACTGATAAAGGTGCAAATGATTTGGTCTCCGCCTTTTTTTGGAATTCTTCTTATGTCACTAATTCGACCAGCTTCTTCCCGAATTTTAACAGCAATACTTTTTTTACACATAAGCAAGAGTTTTTGGTAAATTTAAAGAAAATATAATGTAATATTAGCATTTTGACCTTTATATTGTCAATTTGAATTCCTATTGACAAAGTTATTTAAATATGATATTCTAATTTAGAAAGTAGTTCCTTAAAATTAATCAAAAATAATATAAAATGAAAGAAATTTGGAGGTTTTTACACAGAGTAGTTTTAACTATTGGATCAATAGTTGTTGCTTACATCATTTTTTTGTTTTTTGTATTTTTATTTCTAATCCTTGATACAACGAGTTATGAACCGGGAGGACTGTTGAATTTTGGTAGGAGCATTATTTTTTATCACCCGGCATTAGCAATTGTATTGCTCGTTATAGCTTTGTATTCCATTATCTATCTAGGCTGGGTAAAAAAAATTTAATTAAAATGAACAATGAGCATCGTAAAAAAACGGTGCTTTTTTATTTATCAAATTTTTAAACTATTCTAAATGGATTAATTTTTCCCAGTTGCCTAACTCTTTTTTTAACAGTGGATAGTTTTTTAATTCAGGGTCAGCCTGAATTATTTTAGCCGCTTCTTCGTTTGATCTTTTAATTAGTTCATAGTCGAACAGAGAGGCAATTTGTAGTTCATTGAATCCACTCTGATTGCTGCCATAGAGATCACCGGCCCCGCGTAGTTTCAAGTCCATTTTTGCTAAAGAAAAGCCATCATTGTATTTTTCCATAGCGCTTAAACGGTCGATGGTTTTTCCTGAAGCGATGTTTTCTTGGGAAGGGAAAAGCAGGCAGTATGATTGATATTCGCTTCTTCCTACTCGGCCTCTAAATTGATGAAGCTGGGCCAAACCAAATCTTTCTGCGCCCTCAATAGCAATAATGGAAGCATTAGGAACATCTATTCCTACTTCTATAATTGAAGTTGAAACTAATATATCTATTTTGTGATCAGAAAAGTCTTGCATAGTTTTCTCTTTATCGGTATTTTTCATTTTACCGTGCAAGAGGCCGATTTTTAAGTTAGGGAATATCTGAGTGCGAAGACGATCGTATTCGGTTTTGGCTGATTTTACCTCTAAGCGATCCGAATTTTCAATCAAGGGACAGATAACAAAGGATTGTCGGCCTTTTTCTATTTGTTGAGCAATAAAGCTATAGGCTTTATCCCGATTTTGATTTTTAACCAATCGGGTAATTATTTTTTTTCTTCCTATAGGCATCTCTTTGATAATAGATAAATCAAGATCACCATATATAGCTAAAGCTAAAGAGCGAGGAATCGGAGTAGCAGTCATGGATAGGAAATGAGGAACAGTATGGTCTTGGTGATTGAAATCTAAAATTTTTTGTCTTTGCTTGACGCCAAAACGGTGTTGTTCATCGACAATCGCCAAAGCTAAATTTTTTTTATTGGCTTTTTTTTGAATGATAGCATGCGTGCCGATGATAAGATCGGTTTTTTCATCAATAACATCTTTTTTGCTACCGGTTAGAAGAGCGATATTTATTTGTCTTTTTTTATTCTTTAGTAATTTACTAATAGTGGAGAAGTGTTGGCGGGCTAATATTTCTGTCGGTGCCATTAAAGCTGATTTTTTTCCATTTAAAGCAGTATTAAAGATAGCAATAGCTGCTACCACGGTTTTGCCGCTACCAACATCTCCTTCTAGAAGTCGGTTCATGGGGTGTTCTTTTTTCAAGTCTTTTAATATTTCCCAGGCAGATTGTTTTTGTCCTGGAGTTAGTTGAAAAGGAAGAGAAGCAACAAAAGAGCGCGTTTCTTCTTCTTGGAATTCTATAAGCGGCGCTTTTTGTGAATTTAATTTCTTCTTTATTAATTGTGATTTTAATTGTCGAAAGAATAATTCGGAAAATATCAATCTTTTTCTAGCTGCTTCCGCTTCTCTCCAAGTATTTGGAAAATGTATTTTTTTTACAGCAGAAGCGATATTTAACAACTTCAAATTGTGACGCATATTCAGGGGCAGACAATCTTCAATATTATCAGCTAAGAATATTGCTTGTTTGATGATAAAACGGAGTTGTTTTTGTGTTAGGCCGCTAGTTAAATGGTACATCGGGACTAACCCATTAGTATGAATAAGGCGATTAGTAAAAATTTTTTCATATTGAGGAGATATAATCGCTAATTGCCCCTGATTTTCCGATATTTTGCCAGCCAGAGAAATTCTATCGCTGATTTTGAGATTTCTAGTTAGGAAAGGTTGGTTAAACCAAATAACTTTTATTGTTTCACTGTCATCAGCTACTAAGGCCTCGGTTAAATTCATTTTTTTTAAGCGACTGCGCCGATTTTGAATCAGTAGTATTTCTCCTTGGATGTTAACATTTTCCCCTGCTTTGAGATCGGCTATTTTCTTTTTTTGGCCAAAATCTTCATAACGGAAAGGTAAATAAAAAAGCAGGTCTTGGATAGTTTCCAGACCGAGCTTCTTGAGATATTTAACGCTATTTTTGCTGACGCGGGGGAAAATAGCAATTTTGTCTGATAGTTTTAGCATTGCTGTTTATTTCTGTGCTTCCGCCAGGAATCGAACCTGGATTTCAAGATCCGCAATCTTGCGTCCTATCCGTTGAACGACGGAAGCTAAAATTATCCCGGCTGAGCCGGGATTTTTTTCATTATAATTTTAGCCGTTTGGTTAACTGTTCTGATAAAGGGGGTTCGGTTCTTTCCAAGTCTTCATCTAAATATTTTACTAAATAATTACGAATAGTAAGAGGATCTAGACTACGCAGAGGTATTGATAATCTAGGTTTAATAGGATTCTTAAATTCCATATAGAGAGATTTGACGCTTTGTTTAGGTTTATAAATAACAGAAAAATGACGAAACTCATCGTAATCGTAAAATTTCGAACCCACTGTTACCCCTTCTGAATCAAGCTTGATGTTAATTATCATTGGCGGTCTATTTTCATTGATCATCATAATAACTACTCCCATGATTATAATCAGAGCAAATAGAAAGTTAGATTCAGGACCGAGAAATATAGGACGCCAGCCTTCTATTGTAAAAAAGCAAGAAAAAAGCAGAGCAACAGTAAAAATTAAAGTAGCCGTATACCAAGTTTTTGATCTGTCTGGAATTCGGTATTCCGGTACTTGCCATTTGATGTATTTTGAGTCGTTTTTAGCCATATATTTGATTGACAAGGCATGTTATATTTTATATAGTAATTATAACATAAAAATAAAAAAAAGAAGAAATTGTTGCTTAAATAAGTGATTAGTTTATAGGAAATATTGGAGAGATGGCTGAGCGGCTGAAAGCGGCAGGTTGCTAACCTGTTATACGTTTTTTTGAGCGTATCGAGGGTTCGAATCCCTCTCTCTCCGCAACATCGTGCTAGCACGAGGTAGTTTGAAAACAGAGCTT
>CAYSJA010000037.1:0-12200 GCA_964431235.1 uncultured Gammaproteobacteria bacterium | reverse complement strand
CTGTGGATAACTTGTGTTTTTTGTGTATAAAACGGTTATTTAAGTCTAGGTTAACTTAGACTTAAATTGTTAATTCTTTAATTTTTTATTTAATATAAGGTAAATTTATCAAAATGATTTTTTAAGTCCAGAATACTTGACCCTTTAATTTCAAAGTGCTATAATAATAACAAGTTCTTTAACTAACTCCAATGATTACCTTGTCAGTGCTGACATGACAAATATTTATGAGCAAATTAAACTAAGGTGTTAATACAATACAGGGAATGATGAAAATAAAAAATACTTCTTTATCTTCACTTTATTAAGATTAACAAAAATAATTAAAAGAAATCTTTTAATTTGCTAAGAGTTGGTAAGAATATGCTCTTCAAGTCAGCAAAGAAGCTTCAATTTCCCTGATAATACAAAAAAATAAAGCATTATTAGGGATGAGGCTCATACACACGGCCTAGTATTTATTAATTTTATTTTATATAATAAAAGCGGCCTGTTATGGGCCTCTTTTTATTTTCTAAAAAATCCTCTATATTTAAAGTGTTAAACTTATTTGGCTATAATCATTAAAATTTATGTCTTTATCTATTGGGATTGTTGGTTTGCCTAATGTCGGTAAGTCAACTTTATTTAATTTACTAACAAAAAAGGGGGTAGAAGCGGCTAATTATCCTTTTTGCACTATTGATCCTAATGTTGGTATTGTCAAGGTACCTGATTTTAGATTAGAAAAATTAGCCCAAATCTCTAAACCAAAACAAATCATCCCCACTACCATTGAATTTGTTGATATTGCCGGACTAGTTGCCGGCGCCCATAAAGGCGAAGGTTTGGGTAATCAATTTTTAGCTCATATTAGAGAATGTGACGCTATCTGCGAAGTTATTAGAGATTTTAAAGATAAAAATATTATTCATGTAAACGGAAAAATAGATCCAGAAAATGATAAAGAAACAATAAATATTGAGCTTATTTTTGCTGATTTAGCTACTGTAGAAAAAAGATTAGATAAAATGAGACGAGAAGCTAAGAACGAAAATAAGGAAATAAAAGCTAATATTACAATATTAGAACGTATATTTAAGCAGCTTTCTGAAGGCCGGGCGGTAAGAGAGCTGAATTTTAATAAAGAAGACAAAATTTTTGTAAAAAGTCTCAATCTTTTAACCATTAAACCCATTCTCTATTTATTAAATATTGACGAATCTTTCAATAAAAATCCCTCTTTTGAATCTCAAGAAAATATAATTGTAGTCAATGCTAAACTAGAAGAAGAAATAATCAACTTGCCAGAAGAAGAACAAGCGGAATATATAAAAGAATTAGGGTTAAAGCAAAGCGGACTTAATCGTTTAATACAAAAAGCCTATAAATTGCTCAATTTAGAAACATTTTTCACTACCGGGCCGGATGAAACCCGCGCTTGGACTATAAAAAAGAACACTAAGGCCCCACAAGCGGCTGGAGAAATTCATACTGATTTTAGTAAGAACTTTATCAGAGCTGAGGTTATAAACTGGGAAAAATTGGCAAATTGTGGCAGTGAAGCTAAAGCGCGAGAATTAGGGTTAATAAGAACCGAAGGGAAAAATTATATAGTATCTGATGGTGATGTTTGCCACTTTTTGATAGGAAAATAAACATTAAAAAAATCCAGAAATTATCTTTTAGGTTGACGAATATAAAAATAAATTATAATATCTAAAGTTCTTTAAAAAAATAAATTTTAAATTATAAATCATGAAAAAACTGCTGCTTTCTGTAATCAGAAAAATCTATCTTATAAGAAGATTGGATTCTTTATTATGCGCCATATCTTATATTATAAGCGCAATTGTGACTTGCTCTGCTTTTAGTAAAAACCCTCTCAGCTATAATTACTGGTTATTAGTTTTTCCAAGTTTGTATTTAATAACCGAAATAATCCTACTTTTCATTTATAAAAAGATTAAACTTTTGAAAAAAACTAACCGAATTGATTATTTCCTAATTAATCGAAAGAGTCCCATTGTTATAAAAGAACCTAACCATTTAGGAATTTCTATCGGCAACTTGGCCGGATTCTGGAGCTTCTCCTATATCTTTATAGATGTGGAATCACTTATTAATTCTAGAATTACTGGTATTGTTATTGCCTTATTAATGGCAATTAGTATTTTAATAAGCGGCCAGGATAGTCTAGATTTACTTCTCCTACTTTTTATCGGTTTTTTGCTGGCTATAAAGATGGGATCAGAAGGATTAATCAAAGAAAGCTGATACAAATAAAATAAGAGTCTAAAAAAAGACTCTTTTTTTATTTTTCCAACACAACAACCTCGCGAAAAACTTTTTGTCCTTTGCGACCATAAATTATGGTATTCCTAGAACTTAAATGTTTTTTTATTACTTTATTCGCCTTTATCTTATCAGGCAACAGGTCAATCCGTTTTAGTTGAAAAATCTCAGGATTTATAAAATGATTGCCATAAAAAACCGGCCAAACCATCACTACTCTTCCTCCTGGAAGCAAAGTTTTATAAAATTCTGTTAAAACTTTTGTATATAAATACTCCAACTCTTTAATAACTAAACTAAATTCTATTTTCCCTCTCTGGGGACCTAAATAAGGTTCAGTAATAAAAGCTGATACACTTTCTGTTTTCATAAATTTAGATAAATCTAAGGCATTTTTAACTAAAAGCCTTACCTTAACATCTTTCAAATCATATTCTCGCCTTATCCAATCAATATTTTCCTTTGAACCTTGTATTGCTTTAAAAGAAAAATCAAAACCAAATAAATTCGTATAATCCATTAGCATAGCTTCGCTTAAAATTGTACCCGAACCACAAAAAGGATCAACTATTAAACCAATCCGATCTTCAACTTGAGCTAAATTTATCATTATTTGCGCCAATTTAGGCGGAAGCAGGCCGGATTTGTCGTCTCTAGCCGGCCGACCGTAATCACGAAAGGACAAAGATTTAAAAGCTTGAACTGCCAAAGTTTCTCCTAATAGGATTCTGTCTTCTAAAACAGCCAGCGCTATTTCTATGCCCCTGTCTATCAGCTTATTCTGCTCCACTACCACGCTGGACAAATTTTCTTCCCTGCTAACTACAAATCGGGAGCTTATTTGTTTTTTATTGAACTCTTTTTTAATTTTTAATCCCAAATCCTTAATATTAAAACGGCGGCTATAATCAGAAAAGCCGAAATTAAACTTGCCCGGCTTAACTTTGCTTATTTTATGAAATGCCAATTGAAAAGCTATCTTTATAAGCTCATCTTGATGATTAGTTTTTTTTATTTCCTTCTTAATTTCTCCAATTTTAATAATTCCCCCCAGGCGCTTAATTAGATTGGCCGGATTTATTTGCAAAGATGTTTCTACTAATAAAAAATCTTGAGAAAGCAAATTATAAACCTCTGGCTTTAACACTGTTAAAACTTCAGCTATAGATAAGGCCGGGTTGTTTCCTAAAATAAAAAAATATTTCATATTGCTATCATATCCTAACATACTCCCACGGCTAAAGCCAAGGGGTTCTGCAAGTTATAAATTTTCCTATTAGAATACCTTCGCCGCTGACCTTGTCCAGACCTAATTTTATTATATTCCTACTCGCAACCTTTGTTTTTTAATATCTATTCACCTTTGTCCTCTTTTTTCTTTACAAGCTAGCAAAAAGCTTGATTTCTTTTATCATAACTGATATAGTGTAATTAATAAGAAAATTAAATAATTGATATCTTTCCCAAATTTTAGGTTAATCCTAAAATAATTCTGCTAATAACAGCTGAATTAAAGGTATTCCTTTAGCCCCAAAGTCTCTTGGAATACTTGGGGATTTTATTTAAAAGGTAAATTATGGAATTTTTAATAATAATTTAAAGCCCATTTATCCTTTAAATGTTAAAATAAATATGTCAAAAATAAAAAAATCAAACTCCGGACACTATGAAATACTGTTCATTGTCCCTAATAAGTTTACTGAAGAAGAAGCTAAGCAAATAATTGTTAAGGTCGAAAATATTGTTGTAAAAAGCGGCGGTGAAATCAGCTACCAAGAATATTGGGGGAAGAAAAAATTAGCTTACGAAATCAAACATAATGCTTATGGTTATTATGCTCTAATAGAATTTGACGCGGATAAAGAAGCAGTTTTGATTATTAATCAAAGTTTACGCTTATCAACTGACATTTTGCGTCATCAAATAGTCAGCAAAAAGGTAAAAAGCGAAAAAGAAATCGCGCGCGCTAAAGTTATCCAGAAAAAAATAGAGGCTAAAAAAGAAGAAGAAGCTAAAATAGCAAAAACAAAAACTGAAAAAAAAGAATTTGAATACAAAAAGGGAAAACAAAAAGATAAAAGCGATTTAAAAGAACTTGATGAAAAACTTGAGGGCATTTTAAACGCTAAAGATTTAATATAACAATCTCGAAATCGCTATTTGCAGCTGAGTCGAGATTTACTAAAATATATGAATTTAAACAAAGCAATGATCATTGGTAATCTTACCCGTGATCCTGAATTAAAAAATACCCCCTCAGGCCAAAATGTTGCTTCTTTTACCGTTGCTACTAATCTTGTTTGGGTCGATAAAAGTGGCAACCAGCAAAAAAAAGTTGAATTTCACAATGTAATCGCCTGGAGAAAATTAGCAGATATATGCTCTAAATATCTCAAAAAGGGGTCAAAAGTTTATATTGAAGGGCGTCTGCAAACTAGCGATTGGATAGGCAACGACAGTGTCAAAAGATACCGTACTGAAATTATAGCCGATAATATGATTATGCTGGATAGCAAAAATAATTTCTCCGATTCCCAACAAAATTATAATTCAAACAATAACAAACAAGAAGAGGAAGTAATAGAAATACCTGAAGAGCCATCGGACGAAGAGATAAAGGTGGAAAATATTCCTTTCTAACAATAAACCCTTATGAAAACTAAAAAAGTCAAAAAATGCCATTTTTGCATTAATAATTTGGATGTAGATTACAAAGATGTCCGCACCCTGCGTCGTTTTATTAACTTTTACATGAAAATTCTACCGGGAAAACGAACTGGGGTTTGCGCTTGGCATCAAAGAAAACTAGCTATCGCTATTAAGCGAGCCCGAGTTATGGCGCTTTTACCAGCCACTCATAAATAAAATTGAAAACTTAAAGTTATGCTTAATTTTAATGAAATAAAAACCGGCAAAATAATAAAAATTAACGGTGATCCTTTTGTAATAATAAAAACTGATCATCATAAAATGGGCCGAGGCGGAGCGGTTTTAAAAACCAAATGTCGCAATTTAATAAATGGTAATATATTAGAAAAGACTTTTCAAGGAACAGAAAAGGCGGAAGAAGCGAAAACAGAAACAAGGAAAGCTAATTTTATGTATAAAGATAAAGAAGAGGCCTATTTTATGGATAATAAAACTTACGAACAGTTTAATCTATCTTTAGAGGAAATAGGCGATCAAGCTCGCTTTCTTAAAGAAAACACTGAAGTTGACGTCCTTTATTTTGAAAACTATCCGACAACTATCAATCTGCCAATAAAAATGGAATTTAGAGTTATTAGTGCTCCGCCAGGAGTAAAAGGCAATTCCGCCGGCAATATTAATAAAGTAGTAGAAATTGAAACCGGCGCTAAAATAAACGCCCCCATGTTTATAAATAAAGACGACTTAATAAGAATAAATACTGACACTGGTGAATATGTAGAAAGAGCTAATTAAAAAAACCGCCTTGAGGCGGTTTTTGTTAAAGTCTTTTAATGATACAATATAAACAGATTTTATTGCTATGGAAATCATTTTAATTTTAGCACTAATATTTTTCGCTGTCATTGCCTATTTTCGTATGGACCTGGCCGTCTTTTTTATTATCGCCTTGTTACCATCTTATTTAATAAGGTTCTATATTCTAGGCCTACCTTCAACTTTTTTGGAGGCGATGATAATTATTAGCTTCTTATTTTGGTTTGTTAAAACCACTAATCTTAAGCTGAAATCTTGGTTTAAAGACCGAAAAGAAAGGCACCCCTATCCTTTTGGCGTGGAAATTATTATCATCCTCATCTTATCTTTCATAGCAGTCGGAACAGCTGGATTCAATCTATCAGCTCTCGGCATTTGGAAAGCTTATTTTTTTGAACCAATTTTATTATTTATCCTGATACTCAATGTTCTTCCGGGAAAAAAGGGACGGAATAAAATAATTGCCGGTTTGGCTTTGGGAGCTGTTGGAACTGCTATTTTTGCTATTTTCCAACAAGCAACCGGGCTTTTTATTTTTAACAGTTTCTGGGCTAATTTAGAAAACAGGCGAGTAACTTCTTGGTTTGGCTATCCTAACGCCGTTGGATTATTCCTAGCTCCCGTTATTATGATTCTTTCCGGCTATTTAGCTTCTATTTTTAAAAATAAAGGCAAAATTTATTGTTTTAAAAAAATACTTATTATTACTACTATCGTCATATCGACTTTAGCAATATATTTTGCTAAGTCAGAAGGCGCTCTTATCGCTCTTTTGGCGGCCGGACTATTATTTCTTTTCTTCTTGCCTAAAAAAGGAAAAATTATCACTCCAATTATAGTCATTTTTTCTGTTGCCTTTATTATCTTTAACCCTCAGTTAAAATCATATATAGTTGATAAAATAACCTTGAATGACTTATCAGGAGAAATTAGAAAACAACAATGGCGAGAAACTCTGCTGACTTTAAAAGGACAAAACTTTATTCTAGGAAATGGCTTATCCGGCTATTCGCAAGCAATCGCTCCTTACCATCAGGAAGGAATTTTTTTCAATCGCGATAAAATGGAAAATTTTCACTCTATCCTCTACGGCAATGCCGAACTACGCGCCAAATACTGGCAACCGGTAGAAATTTATCTATATCCGCACAACATCTTTCTAAATTTTTGGAGCGAATTGGGACTTCTGGGAATGCTGATTTTCATTTGGCTAATCACTAAATTCCTTGTTAAGTCACTGAACATTTTTTTAAGAAAAAGGAAATATTTGGCTTTAGGTCTTTTCGGCGCCATGATAACAATATTAGTCCATGGCTTAGTTGATGTCCCTTATTTTAAAAATGATCTCTCAGCTCTGTTCTTTATTATCTTAACCCTCTTAGCTTCTTTACAATTAGACGAAAAACTAAAAAAAGAAAGGGAGATAAATATAAAAGATTAAAATAGGAGAAGTGCGAGAGTGGTTTAATCGGGCGCTCTCGAAAAGCGCTATACCGGCAACGGTATCGAGGGTTCGAATCCCTCCTTCTCCGCCAAGACAGTTTAATATCGGATAGACTAGATATCATAGCTAATATTAGCTAAAAAGACTAAGAACTTGATTAACGTCAAGTTCTTTTGTTTTGGTCAAAGGGTCTGGCTGAATTCAAGAAACTAGCGCAAAATAGAATAAACAAAATTTTAGAAGAGGTTTGAAAAGAATAATCTAATCTATAAAAAGATGAAAAAAGTGAAATAAATTAGCGGTAAAATTAACTTTTATATTTTAGTGTAAATTACACTTGGCACTGAGTAGATATTTAATGCATACTAGAATTGACAACAAATATAAACACAAAATGACTAAAAATAACGCCAAAATTAAAGATTATATCAACGACCAGATTGCTCAAATTGGTTTTAGGGCCAGAGCTTATGTTTTTGATACGCAAAATAATAAACGGCCGAATCGTAATATTTTTATAAGAATTCAATCGCATTTTGAACAATTTTTGGCTAGAAATAAATTATATCGCTGGATTACCTTAACTGGTCTGCGTGGAGCCGAAAAAACAACCGTGATGTATCAGCTATATAATACCAAACCGCCAGATATTAATTTTATCAAATAGACCCATATGCTTACTTTTGGACAATCAATATTAATAGCAATTGTATCTAGTGGCATAACCGCAACAATTGTTGGTGGCCTTTTCACTTATTTTATTAATAAGAAATTGGACCGCCGCCAAAGAATCATGGAAATAAGAAAAAAGATTTATTCGGAAACGCATGAAGAATTGGCAGGATTATTTGATAACGCAACTTCTGATGCTCGCCAAAAGGCATCTACGACATTGCTACCTCTATACAGACAAATTCAGCTATGGGGCTCAGTAGATGTAATTAAACAATTTAATAAATTTTGGGATGTGTTTGATAAGAAAAACAGTAGAACACAGGAAAAAATTAATGGAGAGTACACAAATTTAATAATCAAAATGCGTAAAGATTTAATGGGAGAAAACATTAATAAAGAAAATGTCCGTAGATACGGAAAAATTAATTAGAAATATTTCAGACCTATGTACCTCGAATGGGAAACCTCCAAAAACCTTCAAAACACCTTCAAATAACTAATACTTAGCCCTAGTATCCCGAAGATTAAGAGATATAATATTTTAATTTTATTAATGTATTAAATGGTAAAAATGGAAATATCTGAACAAAATCAAAGAAAAGCATTTAATTATAGGTCAAAATATGACCAAGCCTTTTTACGGCTTGTTATAATCAATAAATTTTTTGAAAAAATTTTTTTACAGATAAAAATGTAAAAATATTTAAGAGAGATATTATAAAAAAATTGAAGATTTTTTCATTCTTTGCGTATTACTAATGAGAGCTCAATAGAGTTCTTTTATTTTAATAAACTATAAACAAAAAATTTAATTTAACAAGTTTAATATTAATTGTAATTTTGTTTTCTGCTGCATTTTTTTATCTTGGTATTAGTTATAAGAAAACAAAAATACCAGCCTTAGGAGCAGATAAAGAAGCTATGAAAGAAATGAGAAATGGGGGTAATTTTGCTAATTTAGAAAATTTAACTGCTAGAGGAATTAAGGGGGAACAAATTATAGGAAAGATTATAAAAATTAATGATAATAGTATTACTATTGAGTTAAATGATGGTGGTTCAAACATTATTTATATTACAGATGAAACTTTTATTGGTCAAATGGAGAACATGGATAAAAGTAGGCTTGAAGAAGGACAAGAAATTTTGATTTTTGGTAGCACTCAAGAAAATCAAAATGTTATTGCCGAATCTATTCAGATTAGATAACATATTCATGTAAATATAATAATGAATATTTTAGATAAAAAAAAGAATTTAAGTGATGAACAGCTAGTTCAAATAAGCTTAGAAAGTCATTTAGCTTTTTCAATTCTTGTAGATAGATATAAGGATAAAATTTTAAATTTTATTCGTAGAATATCGGGCTTATCACAAGAAGATGCTCAAGATGTTTTGCAAGATATTTTTTTAAAACTTTATTTAAATTTGAATAGTTTTGACCATAATTTAAAATTTTCTTCTTGGCTTTATTCTATAGCTAGAAACCAGATTATTAATAATTATCGTAAAATGAAAGTTAGGCCAGAGGGTAATTTTATTCAAATTGATGAAAATTTATTAGAGAGATTGGTTTTTGATTTTAATATTGAAAAAGAATTTGATATTAAAATTTTAAACCAACAAATTTTTTTAGTTTTAAGTAAATTAAAAAGTAAATGGAAGGAAATTTTAGTTTTAAAATTTTTTGAAGAAAAAGATTATAATGAAATTTCAGATATTATTAAAAAACCGGCTGGCACAGTGGCTTCAATGCTTAATAAAGCTAAAAAAGAATTTAAAGAAAAATATCAAGAAATATATAATTAATTTAAAAGTTATGATAGAGAAAAATTTTACCAATAAAATAATCTCTAAAATCGAAGAAGAAAAATTAAAACCAAGACCTCGTTGGAAGTTTGTTTTCAAAAATTATTTTCTTTGGATAATAGGATTTCTTTCTTTATTTTTTGGAGCATTATCCTTTTCTCTAATTATTTATCTTTTTAATTCGGGGGAAAATATTTTATCGGATAGGTTTGGTGCTTCTTTTTGGGAAGTATTTTTAGCTATTGTACCTATTTTTTGGTTAATATTTTTAGCTTTATTTGTTTTTCTGTTTTATTTAAATTTAAAAAAAACAAAAAAAGCATATAAATATTCTCCGTTTTTTATATTAATTATTGGCTTTATTTCTAGTATTGCACTGGGAGCTAGCTTTTATATGCTTGGTTTTAGTAAAAATTTTGATAATATTTTAGGTAAAAATATTAATCCTTTTGTTTATAGTCGTTTCATGAATCCACAACTTAATTTTTGGTCAGAACCGGAAAAGGGTCGTTTATCGGGCATCATTTTGAAGTCGGGATATGATAAAGAATTCTCTCTAATTGATAAAAATTCTAATGAGTGGTTGGTTTTTTATGACAATCTTAATCCTCCTCATGTTTTAAAATTAGAAGAAGGGCTGCTAATAAGGTGTTTTGGGAAAAAAATTTCTGATAATCAATTTATGGCATTTCATATAATGCCCATGAATTCCGCTAAAGATTTTTTTAATAGGCCTGGGCTTAAAAGACGGGTTGAAGATCCTTTCTTTAAACCTAAAATGGAATTAAGGGAAAAATATTAGAAAGATGTTTGATTAATGGTAATTGTTTTTTAAATAAAAATGAAGAAAATTTTTTATAATGTGTATTAATAGGAGAACATCCTAATTAATAATTAATTTTTAAAATTATGAAAAAAAAATACAAAAAGCTAATATTTTCAGCTCTAGCTGTAGCTATTTTTATACCCTTAGTTTCAATGGCTGCTAATGAAAATTTTTCTTTTCCGGAAAAAGATAAAAAATGTATTCAAAATAAGCAATCCTTTGTAAAAAATTCTAATCTTTCCTCTATTGATAAAGATACTAGAATTTTGGAAAGAGAAAATAGAAGATTAGAGAATAGAGTTAGGCATACAGAGATGATGAATGTTTTAGAGTCAGGAGATTATAATACTTGGTTGGAATTTGTTAAAGATAAAAATTGTTCAATGACTTCTCAAGTTAATGAAGAAAACTTTGCTGAATTTATTGATGCTCATAAATCAAAAATTGAGAACAGAAATAATGAGAATAGAGAATTTAATAAGGGTAATTTTAGGAATAAAGTTAAATAAGTTTAATTAACTTTTTTATTTTTTGTAGTTTAATTAACAAAAACAGTTGGTGAAAATACTATAAAAAAAGTAACATTTTGTAAAATAAGATAACGATCCAAGTATCTAAAATTAAATATTGTAAAAACCTTAAAAATCTCTTGTAATATTGCCATACAGGAGTACTTAACCCTAGTATCCTGCCAAATTTCCGGGTTAAAACTACATAGGGCGGATTTCCAATATTGGAACTTTTTTAAAAAAATCAGCGTAAATTCGCTGGTTTTTTGGTTAGACAAAGCATAATATCCCTGATATAATAACAATAAATATGCTTACTAAAAAAAAGAAAATTATAGATAGAATTAAAGATAAACCTTACTTCAATAAGGATAATTTTGTTTTATATAAAAATAATAGTTTAAAAATTTTAGAGCAGTTACCGGAGAATTCCATTGATATGATTTTTGCCGATCCGCCTTATTTTTTATCTAGCGGATCTTTTACGTGTCAGAATGGAAAAATGGTTAGTGTTAAAAAAGGAAATTGGGATTTAAGTAATGGATTAAAAAGAGATTTTGAATTCCATCTTGAGTGGATAAAGGCCTGTCATAGAGTTTTAAAACCAGGTGGAACAATTTGGATTAGTGGAACTTATCACTCCATTTATCAGTGCGGGTTTGCTTTACAGATAAATAAATATCATATACTTAATGACATAGCTTGGTTTAAACCTAATGCCTCGCCAAATTTGAGTTGTCGTTTTTTTACTGCCAGTCATGAAACACTTATTTGGGCCAGAAAAGACAAAAAAGGGAAACATAAATTTAATTATAACTTGATGAAAAATGGTGATTGGCCAGAAGATTTTATCAAAAAACCAAATTTACAAATGAGAAGCGTTTGGTCAATTTATCCGCCCAAAAAACAAGAGAAAATTTTTGGCAAGCACCCCACTCAAAAACCAATAGATTTACTTGTTAGAATCGTGATAGCTAGCACTGACAAAAATGACATAGTTCTAGATCCTTTTACTGGTTCTTCTACAACCGGACTAGCAAGTATTTTAAATAATAGGAAATTTATTGGAATAGACACAGAAAAGAAATATCTTGATTTATCTATTAAGAGATTTAAAGAATTACTTAAAAAACAAAAGTAGTATATGAAAATTGTAACTCGAGCAACTGCTATAAAAAATTTGAAAAAATATATTGGT
>CAYSJA010000036.1:0-23750 GCA_964431235.1 uncultured Gammaproteobacteria bacterium | reverse complement strand
GAGCGGGTAACGGGAATCGAACCCGTCTCTTCAGCTTGGAAGGCTGACATAATAAACCACTATACGATACCCGCCTATGTTTTTGGAATAGATTGATTAAATATTATAAGATAATTTTTATTAAGTCAATTAAATTATTTAGTATCCTCTATTAGCCAAATTGAGTAGAAGGCTGGGATTAATAAAATAGCTAAAATTAAAAAAATTGAATTTATTGGCATAAAAAGCAAAGTTAAAGAGCCGATAGCCGCTCCAATAATGTAGCCTAAGGGTACGGTCATGCGAAAGACATTAATAAATCCTAAGTCTTTAGCACTAACATTTTTAAAGAAATAAGTATCTCTGGTAGCTTCAACCATAGCAGCCCCTATACGGCTGAAGAATAAAGTTGCAGCCCATAACAAGGAGGAAGGAGTTTTGATGTAGGAAAAGAGAAGTAGGGCTGAAAATATTATAAAAAGACCAATGAACATTATTTCTTTTTCTCCCAGATACTTATCAGCCGTCATTCCGACCGGAATTTCAAATATTACAAAAGGCAGGAGCATGAAAGAAAATACCCAGCCTAATTGAGACCAACTCATGCCTAAAGTTTGATGCAGATACAAAGGAATATATAAAACCGCGCTACTGAAAAATATATTTAAAGCAATGGCAGCAATGAATACTCCTCTAAGGTTTTTATTTTTCCATAATTTAATAAAACTTTGAATAGTTTTTTGCTTAGTTCTTTTGACCTTGTCTTTTAAATATTTCTTTTTATAAACAATGACGAGGAATAAAGGGATTATTAGCAAGGAGGATGTTAAAAAAGATAAAGAATAACCACCTAGTTCAATTAGATGGGTAGATATAGCTGGTCCTATTATCCAGCCAAGATTCATAAGGGTTAAATAAGTTGTCCTGATTTGGCCAGTATTTTTATCAGAAGAAACTTCTTCTAAAAATATGTCTAAATTTATCCAAAGAAGATTAGAACTAACAATAAATAATAATAAAGAAGCAATGGCGGATACTGGTCCGCTAGCTGCTGCTAATCCAAGCAAGGCGGTAGCGTATAGAACAATAATTGTTCGCCCGGTAAAATAGTTGCCTAATTTATGGATTATTGTCGGGAAAGCAGACATAGCTAGAACTGTTAGTAAGTTGCCGGCTACGAAAAATAAACTAATCAGTTTTAATCCTATATGGTCTGCCAGGAAGCTTGATTGAATATAGGAAATAATGGCTACTGAAGTCGCCATAATAAAACCTATCACATACATAATATGGCGCCGAATATTATTACTGTTTTTCTTTTTTGTCATTAGAATAAAATATTAAAATTAGAATTGAGAATAATATGATTATTAAACTGGTAATTTGAGGCCAGCGTAAGTTTAAGAATTCAGGACTTGGATCAAGGCGGATAAACTCTAGCAGGAATCTTAATACTGAATATAATATCATATAAGCCGCTGTTAACCAAACATAGAAACGTGGATTTGGGCGTTTATTCTTATGAGCTTTAGAGTACAGATAAATTGAAATAAGAAATATTATAAAACATCCCAAACTTTCATATAAAAAGGTGGGATGAAAATAAATTTCATTTATGTAAGATAAAGGTCGGTTAGTTATTTCTATTGGTATTCCCCAAGATAGCTTAGTTGGCAATCCGAAAAGTTCTTGATTAAAATAATTGCCCCAACGTCCAATAGCTTGGCCTAAGGCCAGGCCGGGAGCGATGAGTGCGGTTATTTTAAAGAAATTTATTTTTATTTTTTTACTAAAAAAATAGATAACTATCAGGCCGGCAATGATAGAGCCATGAATAGCCAGACCGCCTTTCCAAATTTGTATTATTTGTAGAGGGTGATCTAGATAATAAGGAAATTGTAGGAAAACATCGTATATTCTAGCGCCAATCAATCCCGTGATAACAAGCCAAAAAGTCAGATCAAAAATAGTATCCTTTTTTAATTGGTAATATTTTTTTCCTAGCCAAAGGATTGTTAACAAGGCCGCACTTATTCCTAAGACAATAAATAGCCCGTACCAGCGCAAAGATAAAAGACCAAAGTTAACAATTATTGCTTGCGGTGAAAATGTATGCAAGAAGTTTATCATAATTAAATTTTATCAATTTTATCAACTATTAGCAAAGAATTAGTATAAAATAAATTACAATTGGACGTGTAAAAAAGCGCTATATAGCGCTTTTTAGTGCAGTATTCTTGAATTAGTCCGAACGCATTTCGCCGCCGCAGGCGGCGAGGAAGTCCCCTCGCGAAAATTCGGAAAGGCGGCGGAGCCGCACCGCTGACAATTTTAAGTTTTTCTTTGGCGGCATTCAAAAATTATTTCTTCAATACAAAGAACAAATAATTACTAGCACCAGAATAATCTTTGAACATCGAAAATGATCTTTTATCTCTTATGCCATATTTAGAATTAAAGTACGCAACCTTAAAATCAGATTGTCTGATAATCTTATTCCACTTTCTTTTGGGCTTGATATCAATGTATGGGACTTCGATATTCGGCGTATCGTCATACTTTTCCCCGTATTCCTTTTCCCGAATATCGATATGGAATAATTTTGAGAAAAATATTTTTGTAACTCGCAGAATGTTGCCCAGAAAATATGCGTTTATAGACCACAAATTATGTGCTGTAAAAAAGAAATATTTATCCCGTTTCAACATTCTGCGAACTTCTTTCAGAAATTTAATTTTCCCTTCTGCTCGCGCAATATATCTAATACCATTGAATGAAAAAATTATTCCATCAAAATGATTATCCAAATAATCCAAATGTTGGGCATCTTTAACATAAAACTCAATATTCGCGGGCTCTTTCGCAAGTCTCTGTTTCGCGGCTTCTATGAGAGGGAGCGACAAATCAATAGCCGTGACTTTATTGCCAAGACTGGCCAAGTAAAAAGAAGTGCGGCCACCACCGCAACCTATATCGAGAATATGCCCAACATTTTTGAAAAATTTATCGAAAATAAATTTTTCTTCGGGCCAAATTTCTGTAACGCTTCTATAGTGTTTAGCAACCTCTTTCTCTGTATATCCTCGCTTAACAATGTCAGTTATGGTATCAGAATTCATAAAAAATTTTCTTCCCCCAAAATGCGAAATCGTGAATTCGTTTTTATCCCCAAAATTGAATACGAATTAGTCGCCGAGCGAAGCGAGGCGAACCAAAACCCTTTGACTTTTCCTTTCTGGTGCGGACGGAGAGACTCGAACTCTCAAGGGTTGCCCCGCTTGGTCCTAAACCAAGTGCGTCTACCAATTTCGCCACGTCCGCCTGTTTTTTATATTAAACAATTATTTTTATAAAGTAAAGTTTATGTTATAATTATTTTATAATTAAATAATAAAATATTTTATGGGAAAATATAAGTTTATTAAGTTCTTTGAAGAATTGACAATTAAAGATGTATCCGAGGTTGGCGGAAAGAATGCCTCTTTAGGAGAAATGTATAGAGTGTTATCTAAGAAAGGATTGTGTGTTCCTAACGGGTTTGCAACAACTTCTGAAGCTTATCGTTATTTTTTAGAGTCAGCCGGTTTAAGAAAAAAGATTAAAAAAATTTTAAAGGGGTTAGATACTCATGATGTTAAAAATTTAATGAAGCGCGGCAAAGAAATAAGGGAATTAATAATTGCCGCCCCTTTTCCTAAAGATTTTAGTGAAGAAATAGTTTCCGCTTACAAAGAATTAACCTTTTTTTATAAGGCCAAGAGATTAGATGTTGCTGTTCGTTCCAGTGCGACAGCTGAAGATTTACCAAACGCCTCTTTTGCTGGTCAACAAGAGACTTTTTTAAATGTTTATGGTGAAAAAAAATTATTGCTGGCAGTAAAGAAATGCATTGCTTCTTTATTTACCAATCGAGCAATATCTTATCGCGTAGATAAAAAGTTTGATCATTTTTCCGTAGCCCTTTCAGTTGGTGTACAAAAAATGATAAGAGCTGACATGGGTTCTTCCGGCGTCATGTTTACCATTGATACAGAATCAGGTTTTAAAGATGCAATTTTAATTAATTCAATTTATGGCTTAGGAGAAAATATAGTTCAAGGCAAAGTTAACCCGGATGAATTTTATTATTTTAAACCCACCGGAACAATTATTTCTAAAAATATCGGTCAGAAATCTATTAAAATGGTCTATGATAATCAGGGGAAAAAATCAGTAAAGAATATTCCGGTGCCGGTTGTAGATCGCTTAAAAGCATCAATAAGCGATAAACAGGTAATCAAATTAGCTCAATGGGGTATGATGATAGAAGAGCATTATGGAAAAGCCATGGATATTGAATGGGCTCTTGATGGAAAAACTAACAATCTTTATATAATTCAAGCCAGGCCAGAGACCGTGCAAAGCACTAATAACCCCAATATAATAGAGAGATATAATTTAGACAAAAAAGGTAAAATTATCTGCTTTGGTCAAAGCGTTGGCAATAAGATAGGCGCTGGAATAGCCAATAGGATAATGGGTGTCAAAGATATCAGTAAATTTAAGCCCGGTCAGGTTTTAATAACTGATATGACTGATCCTGATTGGGAACCGATTATGAAAATAGCTTCAGCAATAGTTACGGACAAAGGTAGTAGAACCTGCCATGCCGCCATTGTTTCTCGAGAGTTAGGTATTCCTTGCGTTGTCGGTGCCAAGAACGCTTCTAAAAAGATAAAATCTAATAAGAAAATTACTGTTAGTTGCGCTGAGGGAGAGGTTGGATATGTTTATAGCGGAGAATTGCCTTTTAAAATTAGAAAAACGAATATAAAAGATTTGAAAAGGCCGAAAACTAAAATTATGCTTAATATTGGTGAACCGGATAAAGCTTTTCTTAATTCTTTTATTCCTAACAATGGTGTAGGTTTAGCTCGTTTGGAGTTTATTATAAACAACTATATTAAAATTCACCCTTTGGCTTTGGTAAATTACAAGAAGATAAAACAAGGAGGTGAAAAACAAAAAATTGATCGTTTGACAGCTAGTTACGATAATAAGAAACAATATTTTGTTGAGCGTTTAGCGCAGGGAATGGCGATGATAGCGGCCGCTTTTTATCCTAAAGATGTTATTTTTCGTCTTAGCGACTTTAAAAGCAATGAATACGCTAACTTGATCGGAGGTAAAGAATATGAGCCGATTGAAGCTAACCCTATGATTGGTTATCGAGGGGCTAGCCGTTATTATTCTAAGAAGTTTTTACCGGCTTTCAAATTAGAATGCCAAGCAGTTAAAATGGTACGGGAAAAAATGAAGTTGAATAATCTTAAGCTTATGGTGCCTTTCTGCCGTACTATAGAGGAAGGAGAAAAGGTTTTAGAGATTATGAAACAAAACGGTCTAAAGCGTGGTGATAATGGTTTAGAAATTTATGTAATGGCAGAAGTTCCATCTAATATTATTTTAGCTGATAAGTTTAGTAAAATATTTGATGGTTTTTCTATTGGTTCTAATGATTTAACCCAATTAGCGCTTGGTATAGATAGAGATTCAGGGGGCACTTTAGAAGTTTTAGGTTGTTCTGATGAAAGAAATGAGGCTGTTAAGGAGTTGATAAAAAATATAATAATTATTGCTAAGAAAAAGAAAAAGAAAATTGGTATCTGCGGTCAGGGACCGAGCGATTTTCCAGAATTGGCCTCATTTTTAGTCGGGTTGGGTATAGATAGCCTGTCTCTTACTCCTGATTCAGCGGTCGCTACTACAATAGAAGTTTATAAAACAGAGAAAAAGTTGAAGAGACAGCGAAGTCTTCTTAATTTGTTTTTCTAGAGATAATAGTTTGTGAAATTTAATTCTTTGTAAATAAAAAGAGCCTTTAAAGCTCTTTTTAGGTTTTAACTGATAAAATATAAAAGAAATTATTCTATAATTTGAATTTTAGCTACTTTGATTCCAAATTTTATCGCTTCATCATAGTCTTTCATCCAAATGTCAACTCTATTTGGGTAACGTTTATTCATCCTATCTCTAACAATAAATACTCTGTCACCAAATAGTTCAGGTATTTTCACCTTGGTACCGAATTTAAGAAAATTACTAGCGATTGTGTCTTCTATACCATGTTCGCAGACATTGAAGCCATTAGCAGTAATGCAGGGCGTATCATCTGTTTGACGGGGGTCAGAGTTATAGGCAGTCATAACATGGGTACTAGTCCTGATTATTTTTACTTCTCGCTCTCCATGCTCTGGTAAAAAGTTTTGCTTTACAATCTCGTCTATTTGTTCACTTTTTATAATTATTTCATTACTGACAATAAAGTCGTTTGTCGGTGAAATTTCATTGTTTTGTGCTTGTGCTTGGTTTATTGCCTCATCAGCCAGAGCTGGGGTGTAAAAAAGGACAAATTGAAAAACACAAGCAATAATAAGATATAATATCAAGCTTTGTTTGCTACTAAGGGGAATAACTTCCTCTTTTAGAGATTTTATTAATTTCATATAATTAAACCTTGTAAAATAAAAAATCCCTAGTGTATTTTTAATCATTATTTAACCGGGATTTTTTAACCGCTTATTGTAGCATATGATTTTTAAAAAGTCAAGAGTCGAATTCAGCTCTATCTATTGACAAAGTTATTTAAATATGATATAATAAAACAATTAAAAATTAAAAAGAACGTTAATAATAAAATAGATTGAAAATGAAACAAATAGTAGTATTTTTGGTTTTAGTGATTGTAGCAATCGCTAGCCAGTCGGTTTGGGGGCAAACAGCCCAGGAAAAATCTCAAATGAGATTTTTAGAGAAAGAAATTGATAATTTAAAAAACGAAATCGTTGATCTGGAAAAAGGCCTGGAAAAAGAAAAAGCTATGGCTGTTTTTCAGCTTAAAAAGGAAGTAAAACAGCTTGAAATGCAAGCCGATCCTAAAAGAGCCCAGACAGTAGAAGAAATTGAATCGGCTAAGAAGTCGAAAGTACAGATTGAAGCAAAGATTGACTCAGTTGAATCAATTTATTCCTATTGGGAGTTGGAGATGAAAAAAGAAGAGCTAGATAATCTTAAAGAAAAAAGAAAGGAAATTCTTGCTTCTTGGGTTGATTCAGACGAAATTCCTAAAGAATTAACAATCTTAACTAAGAATCGTCGCTTGCGCGCTAATACCATCCGACGTGAAGAATTGGTTTTGTCCAAAATAGAGGATAATATCAGCCAGCAAATTAGTCCTTCCGGTTCGGAAGGTGGTTATAAAGTTATATTTGACAACAAATATAGTTTAGGAACCACCTTTATTCTGAGAGGGGTTGATGGCGGGCAAAGATTGGCTATATCTTTATCCCCGAAAACTAAGGAGAGGCACTATGTCCTTCCGGGTAGATACTTAGTTGAATATATTGTCAATGGGAGGAAACTATCAGTCATTTCTAATCTAATGGTTGATGGAGAAAGGCATTATTATGAGTCAGAACCATGTTTCGGCTTTGTTTACAAAAGCCGTTATTAAAAGTCAAAAAATAAAGAGAGCAAAAAATACTCTCTTTTTCTTTTTTTATAGAATTTATTTTTTTATCCACTAGTACCGACCCCACTATTAGTTGGTCCACCGAAAGGCAAATTCAAAAAAATGAAATAAGTAACAGTGTAGGCGGCTAAAACAATGATTAGGCCAATTATAGCCGCTTTCAAAGTAGCCTGGGCTTTCTTGATTTGTTCTTCGTTCCCGCTGGCAGTCATCCAATTAAAGCCGGCCATTAAAGTCAATCCCAGAAATATTATTGCTAAAAAACCTAAAACTATTTTAATCCCCCTAGCCGCTATTTGTCCGATTTCCATTTGGCCCAAATTTGAAGTTATCCCAGTTTCTTCGGTAAGTCTTTGCATTTCATCAGGATTTTCAACTAATTGACCGGCCGCTTGATTGATAGCAATAATAGGGAAAATCAATAAAGAGACTAGAGCAAGGGCAAAGGATTTTTTCATATAAAACAATTTAATTAAATTTTTTAGATTATTAAATTATAGAAGATAAAGTTCCAGATTGTCCAAGCGGATAGAGTTAATATTAGGCCGATAACCGAGGATTTCAAAGTGTCTTTAGCTTTCTTTACCTTTTCTTCATTTCCTTCCGAAGTCATCCAGTTAAAGCCGGCAAAAACTGTTAAGAAAATAAATATTAATCCAGTTATACTAAGCAAGGCATTGATTATTAAACCGACAATACGGGGGATAGAAGCATCAGTAGTGTTTGTGTTATAACCGCCTTGTTGGGCAATATTTTGCATTCTGTCCAAAATTCGGCTACTTTCCGAGGTTTGAGCATTTACATTAGGGATTAAAAAAGAAGGGATTATTAGCAGAGATAATATTATAACCAGGAAATTAATTTTGAGTAATCTGTTCATATTTTTCTAATTAGTTAAAAGATTAATCAATAATGATGGACCTCGGAAACTGAGGGCGTAAGCGGCCAAAATTATTATTAAACCTAATACCAGGGATGTAATCTGACTTTTAGCTTTATTGATCTGTTCTTCATTCCCGCTGGCAGTCATCCATTTATTTCCAGCTAAAAACATTAATAATAGAAAGATGCTTCCTAGAATAGCGAGGACAATCCTTATAATTGTACCTATTATACTTTCCAGACTATCAGTTGTCGAGTAGTTGGTATCAATGGCTATTTCATTTAAATTGCCTTGGTATTCTTCTTTTTTATCTTTATTTAAGATGTCAGCGTTTAAAACCAAGGAGGATAAGAAAAAAAACAATAAAGATAGAATTAAAATTGGCAAAAGATAGGTTTTAAAAGGGAGAATCTTCATTTTAAGTAAAATAATTGATTAAAAAATAACTGATAGTATAGGCAGCTAAAGTTATAGCTAAACCAATTAAGGAATTTATAATAGATTCTTTAGCTTTTTTGACTTTTTCTTCATTGCCTTGGGCTATCATCCATTTTAATCCGCTTAAAATAATGAGACCAAAAAATATTACGCCCACCAATCCTAGAACCATAAAAATGACTAGACCGATAATACTGTCCACTGATTCAGCCTTAGCACCAGTAGCAAATCCGGCTGAGTCGGCGCTAGTGTCTAAGCCACTATCCTTGTTAAAATCATAGCTTTGCACTTGCAAAGGATTAAGCGATATACTGAAAAAAGTTAATATTAAAAACAAGATAAAAAAAATTGATAATTTTTTTGTTTTTTTGTTTTTTCTTTTTTCCATATCCTATCTTAAAATTTCCGTTCCAATAAATGAAGTTATAGCATAAGCGGCAAAAACAATAATTAGGCCGATAGTTCCATTAATTAATAGCCCTTTAGCTTTAGCTACTTGTTGTTCGTTTCCTTGGGCAGTCATCCATAAAATGCCGGCATAGATCATTAAAATTAAAAACAAAACACCGACAAAAGATAAAACTATACCAATAATCTGTCCGGTTTTAGTTTGTAGAAAATTGTTGTAACTATCACTATCACCAGTTTGATTCTTAAAAGCATTAATTTCATTTGCACTCTTATTTAAGCCCTCTATAGGTGAATTAATAAGTGATTGGGCAAAAATAAAATTACCACTTAAAAAAATAGAAATGATAATTAAGAAAGAAACAACGACTGCTGATGGAAATGATTTTTTTGGCTTCATAAAAAAATTATACACTGGTCTGAAAACAAAAAAAATTATGTTCAGACCAGTGATTCCCAAATGGGCTGAGAATCACTATTTATTAAGTACCACTGGTAGCGTTGTAAATAGCATTAATAATAAAGGTTGATACAGCCCAAGCTACAAGTACAATAATTAAACCGATAACACCAGCTCCTAATAATTTTTTAGCTTCAGAAACTTTATCCTCATTTCCACCGGCAGTCATCCACTTAAAGCCACCCATTAAGATGATAACTACTGCAATTACGCCTAAAAAGCCCAAAGCTATATTAATAATACTACCTACTATTTCTCTGGGATCTCGATTAGCCAAACTATTGTTCAAACCTGTATTTACTTCACTTAACCCGAAGTCCGCCTGCGCTGATACCTGTAATGCGAAAACAGGTGTTAAAAGCAAAGCGACAATTGCCAAAGAGATTAGATATTTAAAGATTTTTTTCATATTTTCACCCCCTTTCTTAAATGTTAATAATTTATTTTGATATTTTTAATTTTATCACATTATTTTTAACAAGACAAATAAGATAAGCTGTGATAAGATAAAAAATAAGATGGTTAATAATATGCTGGATAGAACGGATAAGATTAAATTTGTTAATATTTTTTGGGCTTTATTTTATATACTGGTTTTTATTCTTCTTTTAAGAGGAGGTTTTTCTTATTTAGATCCTGATTTAGGCTGGCATTTGAAAGTCGGAGAAGAGATAGCTGTTAGCGGTCAAATCCCACAAGAAAACCATTTTAACTATACCTATACTGATAATTGGGTCAATCATGAATGGCTTAGTGATCTGTTAGTTTATCATATCTATAACAGCCTTGGTTATGAAGCTTTAGTGATTATTTTTGCTCTTTTAGTCATCTTAGTTCTGATTATTTTGAATATTTTTGTTAATAGGGTTTCTAAGAACAAAATACCTTTTTTTGTAATTGCTATCTTGCAGCTATTTGGAGTTTTGGCCTCATTACCTCATTTTGGCGTTAGAATACAGGAATTAGCCCTATTATTTTTACTTTTGCTTCTAATCTTGTTAGAAGCATATAATAAGAGACAGAACTGGTTATTGTTAATTTTGTTTTTTCCTCTTTTTTATTTTTGGGCTAATTTTCACGCTAGCTTTTTATTAGGCCTGATTATTTTGTTTTCTTGGTTAGGAATAAAGGTAGTAGAAAGATTAGTTCTTTATCGGCCAAAATGGTCTTTTTGGTTTAATAGAGATAAGATTTTAGCTTGGCCTAAATTGGTGATATTCTTTGTATTTTCATTATTATCAATAATTTTTACTTTATTAACTCCCTATGGTTTTAAGCTGTACGATTTTTTAGGGGGTTATAGGAACCGGGCTTATCTTTCTTTGATTCAAGAGTGGTTACCGCAATATTCTTTTCCTTTCCATTACGACCAATTGATTTATTTAGCTTTGGGGGCATCAGTTTTAATTTTATACCTTTATTATGTTTATAAGAAAGAAAAAAAGGTAGAAATTTGGCCCTTATTTTTAATCCTGGTTTTTTTAGTTTTAAGCTTCCAGTCTCGGCGACATTTTCCTTTGTTTTTTATAGTGTCATTTGTTTCTTTAAGTCAATTTTATGGTGAACTTTTTCAAAATATAAGGATAGATTATAAAAAGTGCTTGCAAGGATTGACTTTAGTTTGTTTAATTTTAGTAATTTTTGTTCAATTTTTAAATTTAAGGCCTTTTTCTAATCCATTTAACAGATTTTGCTCTGATTATCCCTGCTGGGCTAGGGGATTTTTAGAAAATAATCCTATATACCTTGAGGGTAATATGTTCAATGATTATGGTTGGGGCGGATTTTTGATTTGGACCTTGCCGGGAAAAAAGCTATTTATTGATGGCCGTTTGCCACAAATTGAGTTTGCCGGTCAGACTTTTATTGAAGAATATCGCAGTTTTTTTGCTAAAAAAGAAAACCAGGCAGAAAAATTAGAAGAGTATAATATCAAAGTCGTATTAATAAGATCCAGAGATGAAAAAAATATTCCTAAAGCTTGGGAAAAAATAATTTTCAACATAAAAAATGAAAATTTAGAAAATGAAAATTATCTACGCCAGTATTTAGAAGAATCAGATGATTGGCAACTGGTTTATCAGGATGAAGTTGCCAGAGTTTATAATAAAATTTCTGAAACCAATGTTTTATTAAAAAATTAATTTATGAAAATAGATTTTTGTTTGCCGATTAAAAATGAGGAGAGTATCGTAGCTGATAATATTAAGCAGCTGATTTCTTATTTAAACAGTTTGAATTTAGATTTTCCTTGGCAGATAACCGGAGTGATTAATGGCTCAGACGATGATTCTTATCAGATCTTTAAAAGAATAGCTGATAAATATCCGGCAAAGGTCAGATGCTTATCTATTTTAGAGGCCGGCAAGGGGCGAGCGATAAAAGCAGCTTGGAAATCTAGTTCAGCCGATATTTTGATTTTTATGGATATTGATTTGTCTGTTTCTCTTTTTTCTTTGCCTGATTTATTTTTACCCCTTATCAATAATCAAGCCGATCTTGTCATTGGTTCGCGGTTTTTACCCGCTTCCAAGACAAAAAGATCATGGCAACGGAGCCTTATTTCCCGATTTTATGTTTTTTTATCCCGTTTTATTTTAAGTCATGAACAGAGTGATCTCCAGTGCGGGTTTAAGGCCATAAGAAAGGATTTATTTGAAAAAATAGAAAAATATTTGCGGGATGATTATTGGTTCTTAGATACGGAATTGCTTATTTTTGCTCATTTGTTGCAAGCCAGAGTTAAAGAGATTCCGGTTGACTGGGAGGAAAAGAGACAAAAAGGAAGGAAAGGCAATATTAGAATATTCAAGGACAGTTGTGGTTTTATCTTTAATTTAATAAAGTTGCAGCGTTTTTTAAAAAAAGTAAAAAAAGATTTTAAATAAAAAAACCGCTGTTAAGCGGTATTTAAAATCACAATTAAGATAAGGGATTAAACTAGGGCAGATATTTTTTCTTTTCCTGTTCTTTCTCTATTTCTTTTCTTTTTTCTGGAATCTTTTTTATTTTTTTTCCAATGAACGCGAGCCAAACAACTAAACCGATAGCCCAGATAGCTAACCAGAATCGGGCGGTAAAGAAAGGAATATTTTCATAGTGGAAAAACAGGAATAACAAACCAATAATGAAATTAGCGATAGAAAAGTTATAAATACTGTTGAAAGCACCACGATATAAACTCCTTTTTCTTTTTAAAATAATAGATACAATACTGATTAAGAACAATAAAGCGATTATTATAATTAAAAGATTGAGTCCAGAAGAGTTTAGAGAGCCGGGATTGACTGAAAACCAGTATTTTATGGTAAGCAGATTTTTCATAAATTTTATTGGTTTATTTTATAGTTTTATTAAGATTAATCCGTAGTGATAAGGTCCGGCTGCAAATTCTTCCTCAATCTCAAATCCGAGCTTTAAGGCAGCATTTTTTAGGGACTCCACTTTTATACGACTTTCTTGGTCAGGCCCTAGAGGAGAATCAGCCCTACTCCATTCCACTATCATTATTTTGCCTCCGGTTTTAAGCATGCGGGCAGCCTCTCTTATTATTTCCGCTCTTTTATCTGATTGGTGCAAAACATTAATCAAAAGAGCACGATCAAGACTGTTGGTCTCTATTTTAGTACCCCTAAATATTTCTAAATTACTCCAAACAGTAATGATTTGTGACAGATTTTCTTCTTTAGCTCTAGTTTTTATCTCTTCTAAAGAACTTTTCATGATATCAACTGCATAAATTTTTCCATTCTTACCTACCAGTTTAGCTAGAGGGAAAGTAAAAAACCCAAAATTACCGCAACCTAATTCAGCTACTTTTTGCCTCTCTTCTATTGATATTTTATTTATAATTTTATCAATATCAAATAAAGTAGTTTTTTTTGCTTCCATCATATGTTTAATTTTTATATTATTCTACCAATATTTGCCGGATAATTATATTTTCCCGGCTATATTTTTTTTTAGCGCTTATCTTCAAAGTGTTCATTCCTTTTTTTAGATTGATCAATTGAGAGAAGTTGCCATTGTTATCGGCTAAAATTAGTTCATCGTTTATTGTCACTTCTGCTCCTGGTTCGGTTTCTCCGCTTATTAAGATTGTTGTTTCAGAAATCATCAGATTTTGTTGGGGTTGAGTAATTTCTAACTTAGGCGGGATAAATGTATTTTTAAAATAAAAAACTAAATATAGAAAACAGGCTAAGACTGCCAAGCTGACAAGAATATTTCTTACTATTTTAGGGAATATTAAAAATTTTTTTTTATTTAAAACTTTTTGCGAAAAAGGGTCATCTTTTTGTCCGGTTGATTCTAATTGCTGTAAAAAATCGGCAATTTTTTTTGGTTCTATTTTTAAAAAGTCAGCGTATTTTTTTAAAAAATTTTTTCCATATAAGCCGGAAGGCAGGAGATCAAAATCTTCTGCTTCCAAAGCCAACAGGTAATCCCGGCGGATCTGGATGATTTTGGAAACTTCGTCAATATTAAGTTTTTTTTCGTTTCGCGCTCTTCTAAGCTCTTCACCCAAGCTGTCTTGTTCGCTTATTTTTTTAGGGATAAAAGAAACCATGTATAAAATCGTTAGTCTTTAAGGGAAATAATTTTAATGTTGCCGTCAAATTGGTATCTCCCGGTCGCACCCAGAGAGGAAACAACGAATTTGATTATTAGCCAGCTGGAAAAAACTATTATTAAGCCGACTGCGGCGGCAACTATTATATTTTTAGCTTGGTTTATTTTTTCACTTGATCCGCTTGATATCATAAACATTATTCCCCCATAAATAAACATTATTAAGGATAAAGATCCAACCAATCCCAATATTAATTGTGAGATTCTAACAGCAACTGTTATAAAGTCGTTAAGAGAATAATTACCTTCTCCTCCTTCAGAAGGTGATGGTATTAAACCGTCTTGGGCTAAGGCAAAATTAGATGATAAAAATATAAAAAATATTAGGAATAGGATTGATAAAGAGAGTAGGTGTTTTTTACTCATATAATTTAATAAATTGTTTGCTGGACTTTAGCAGCGCCATTATTTATTATTTTTTCCATATTTTCTTCAATATTATTTAGAATAGCGTCAATCATTTCTTTAAAGGCTAATTCAGCCGCTTCTACATTTCTTCCCTTATACCAACTTTTGGCAGTTAATACTTGGTCGGCGAATACTCCGATTTCGTTATCAGTTCTTTGTTCAGGAATTAGCGATCTTAAGGCAGCCGGTTTCTGTGATTCTTCTATATAAAGTTCAGCTTGTTCGGCCTGAGTTATGAATTGAATAAAATCCCAGGCTTCATTTTTATGGCTACTCTTTTTGGAAACAGTCTCTACCCAATAGTTGGCAAAGTTAATATTGGTTGGCGGATTGCCCTCTATTTGCGGAAATTTAGCTATGGAGAAATTAAGTTTTGGTGCAGCTGCCTTGATAATTGGGATATTATAAGCATAACCGAACATAAGAGCTAGGTTGCCGCTAATAAACATTTCTAGAGAGTTATTCATTTCATTATTCCAAGAATATGATTCTTTGGCCGGATTAGCAAAGTCAGTATAGAATCTAAGGGCTTCTAAGCCGGGATTATAATTTGTTTCGCGGGCAAATTCTGGTATTAAATTAAAAGAGACTTTTAACCTGTCACTTATCATAGTAGCTCCGTTTTGCATCATTAAAAGACTTAAGATATCGCTATATCTCTCAATATTGGAACTACCGCCCATGGCTACGCCTGATTGGATTAGGCCTCTTTTAGGATCTTGTTTAGTTAGCTTCTTTACCGCTTGCAAAAATTCCCGATTCCAATATTTAGGAGCTTCGCTAATACCAGCATTATTTAAAAGATCCTTATTGTAGAACATAGCCAAAGTATCTACTGATAACGGTAGGCCGTAAACCTTATTATCTTCTAATATAACATCGTGTCCGACTACATCCACAAAGTTGTCGCGTATTTCTCTTAAAGTTAAGCTGGGAGAAGTTTTCATTTCATAAATTATCTCTTTTTTTATAGTCCCTTTTTCTATTGGATAGACCATGGTAGTGGATTCTGGCATTGGCTCTATTTTAGATTTATATTTTCCAATCCAAGTATTATGGATAGAAAAAACATCCGGTCCTCGGTCTTCAGCCAGGGCGTTAAGCAATTCTTGTTCATATTCTTCATAGCGCAGTTTTCTATATTCTATATTTACAAAAGGATGGAGCGTTTTATATTTTTGTATTATTTCAGTGAAGACTTCAGGCCCGTCAAAAACCCGCCAATATCTCAGGGTTATTGGTTTCATGGCTTCAGTCGTAGCGCTGTTTTTTATTTTACAGCCAAAACCGGTGGTAATTAATAATATTGCCAATAGCGCGAACAGGCTAATTTTTTTCATCATATTTTTGTTTTAATCTGATTTAAGTATAACAAAAATAAAAGGATTGTTCCAATATTTAAAAAATAAAATTGCCTCGGAACGGTCTGATATAAAAAATTAAAATAGAAACGTTTTTATTGTTGAGAAGTTTTTTTATTAAGATTTATTTCATCCAGCTTTACGCTTATAATTTGGCTGACGCCGTCGTTTTGCATAGTAACCCCGTATAGTATATTGGCTTGACGCATGGAGGCACGATTATGAGTAATAATAATAAATTGGGTTTTGTCAGATAGATCGTCTAGAATTTTGGCCAGATGTTCAGAATTCAGTTCGTCCAAGGCGGCGTCAACTTCATCCAACACTACGAAAGGAGAAGGGTTAGCACTAATAATAGCGCAGATTAGGGCGATTGCAGTTAAAGCTCTTTCTCCTCCGGACAGCATAGCGATGGATTGAATCTTTTTGCCGGGCGGTGTTGCCTGTACTTCTATGCCTGCCAGGCCAACTGCATTGTATTTTTTTAAGAATTTTATTTTTTTTATTTTTTCTTCAGCCGCCATTTTTATTTCCGCTTCAGCTTTGTTTAAGCCGGCATCAATGTAATCTTCTAAATTTTTACGGTTCTTGTTTTCTTCTTTTTCCAGATCTTCCACCATTATTTTTAATATTTTAGCTGAACCGCCATTAAATAAAATTTGAAAATATTCATTGAATTTTTCTAATATCACTTGGAATTCCTTATCAAAACGATTTTTAATGTTAGCGTCTAATTCCCTGATTATTTGCTCTAAAGACTTAATAGCTTGGTCTAGATCTTCAGTTTGCCCGCTTAAGAAATCATAGCGTTCTTTCGTGTCTTCATATTCTTTCTTGGTCTCCTCGTCTATACTGCCAATTTGTTCTAACTGATTTTTGTCGCTATTTATAGTCTTTTGCCATTTATCCAGGTTTATTTCAATTTCATCTACTTTAAAATTACTGATTTCATCAATATCTAAATGGTCGTTTCTAATATTATTTTCCAAATCTTCCAGGCGGGTTTCTTGCCGGGCGGCCTCTATTTTTAGGTTATTCAAATGTCCGGATAACTCATTTATTTCTTGCTGTAAAGATTGGATTTTTTTTTGACAGGAAAAAATTTGATTTTTTTCCTCTTCCTTGGCCTGATTTAACTTTTCCAGCTTAGAGGTAATGTTATTTTCTTCTTGAGATAGGTGGCTAATTTTTTCTTTTAATTCTGATTTATCCTGTTCTATTTTTGAAGCATCAAATTTAGCTTGACCTGGCTTGATTTTAGCTTGCAAATCTTGTATTTCTGTTTCAGTTTTATATTTTTTTTCTGTTAACAGTTTTATTTTTTCAGAGATAGAAGAATTTTTTAAGTGGCAATTTTGTAATTTTTCTAAAATTTTCTGTTTTTTTTCTTGCCAGAAATAACTTTTATTTTTTGCCGTTAAATTATCTCTTTCTTTTTCCAAGACCTTTATCTTCTGCTTCTGGGCATCTATTTCATTTTTTAGATCCTGCTCTTTATTAATATCGCATTTTTCCAGCTTGTTTTTATTGTCTTCAAGTTCCCAATGTAGTCGGTTCTTTTTTTCTTGCCAAGAATTTAACTTTTCTTTAATTTGCGTCTGGCTGATATTTATTTGGTTTAATTTTTCGTTTATGTCTTGCCTTTTTTCAGTCAGTTCAATTATATTTTGCTGTAAGGCCTGGATACGCTTGGCATCTTCGTCGCTTTCGCCCGTCAATACTGTTTTTATCTCCTTTTGGAATTCGGCTTTGGCCTCTTTAATCATTTTTTTTGCTTTTTTCAGATCAGAAACAGAATCAATCTCATCCAGCCGAGTCAAAAATGTTTTTATCAGACGGCTGATAATTTTTTCTTTTCCTTCTGATTTAGCGGTTTTCTTTATTTTTTCCTTAATTTCTTCTAATCCTTGGTTTAGCCGTTCTATTTTTTTCTGGATCAAGCTAAGATCAGTTTTCAATTTCCGGCTTTTGTTCTCATCATCATTCAGCTTTAACTGGTTTATTTCTTGATCTATTTCTGCTAGAGAGGAAACAATTTCTTTTTGCTGGTTTTTTAGTTCATTAGAATCAAACTCTTGTCGGGCTTCCATTTGCGCTTCCAAAGTTGCTTTTAGTTTAACTAGTTTTGACTCCTGCGCCCTTTTTTCGTTTTCTAATTCAATAATTTTTTGTTTTATTTTCTCTGCTGTTGCTATTTCTTGATCTATTTCTGCTAATTGGGTTGATAAAGCGGCTTCTTCCTGGCGGGGACGGCTCTTTTCCAGGGAATTTATCTCTAAAGACAAATTTTCCGCTTCAGTGGTCAGTTCACTTGTCTTGCTGTTTAGCCAAGATAAGTCAAATTGTCCTTTAGATTCCAATTGGGTTTCCAGTTCTATCTCCAATTTGGCTAATCTTTTTTGATAATGGCTTTTTTGTTCAGACAATTCTCGCCAGCGTGGTTGTAGCTCGTTTATCTTTTGGAAGTTATCAGTCGCCCTGATGCGGTTTAATTCTTCATTTAACCCGGCCAGATTTTTTTCTTTATTTATTTTTATCTTTTCTAAATCAAGATATTGCTGATTACTTGAATTTAATTTTTTGTTTATATCTTGCCACAGGTAGCCATAATATTTTAGTTGAGTTTGTTTTAGGTTTCTTTCTGTTTCTTCCCTCTTTTTCAATTTTTCCATCTGTCGGGTCAAGCTTCTTAGGCGTGGTTTGATTTCTGAGAGCAACATATCTACCTGTTGCAAATTTTCATAACTTGATTCTAATTTATTAAGGGCAGAATCACGTTTGATTTGGAACTGCTTGACGCCGGTTGCTTCATCAAAAAAATCTTTTTTTTCAGCTGCTGACGAGTTTAGGAAATTATCAACCATGCCTTGTCCGATGACGCTGTATGTTTTTTGTCCAAAATGAGCTTTAGCCAGTAGCATTTGAATGTCGCTTAGCCGGACGCGGTTGTTGTTAAGTAAATATTCACTTTCGCCATTGCGAAAAATTCGGCGGGTTATGACTATTTCTGCGCAGTGCTTAATTATTTCGTCCAAATTGCTGTCTTTGTCGGTTTTTTCCAATTTTTTCTTTGTTTGTTTGATGTTTGCTTGATTATTTAAATATAGAGAAACCTCAGCTAATCCGAGCTGGCTTTTTTTATCAGATCCGGAAAAAATAACATCTTCACTTTTTTTGCCGCGCAGAATTTTACTGCTTTGTTCACCCAGTGCCCAGCGGACAGCATCAGCAATATTTGATTTCCCCGAACCATTGGGACCGACTATAGCAGTGAGTCCTCTTTTTTGGCCGTTAATTAATCCGGAAAATATTAATTTGTTTTTATAAGCAAAGGATTTGAATCCTTGAATTTCTAATTTTTCTAAATACATAATAGCTAAAAGCAAACCGGTTTTAAAAAGTAAAAAGGGCCTAAGGCCTAACATTTTTATTATAAAACAATTGATTGATTTTTAAAAGTATATGTATTAATATGAAGTATATGATTATTTCTTTCAGCGGAGCTCCGGGTTCAGGAAAAAGCACTATTGCTAAGAAATTGGCTAAGGAATTAGGGTGGCCGCGTTATTATATTGGAATTCTGCGGCGAGAAGCCGCTAAGCAGAAAGGGCTGACCTTGGCGGAATATAATAAGCTGGGAGAAGTTGATTCCAGGACAGATTTAGAAGTTGATAAATATCAAGAGAAATTAGGGCAAGAAAAAGACAATTTTATCATTGAAGGTCGGACTTCCTGGCATTTTATCCCTCATTCCCTCAAAATATACCTTGATGTTGCTCCTGAGGTGGGAGCTAAGCGTATTTTTCAGAATTTACAAGAAAACAATGATAGAAACGAAGATATAAATCTCAAAACTTGGCAGGATGTCATGGCTAGTAATAAAAAACGGCTGGTCAGCGATAGAAAGCGTTATCAGGAATATTATAATTTAGATGTAGATACCCCTGCGCATTATGATCTTTTTTTGGATACAAGTCATTTATCAATAGAGGAAGTTTTTAGAAAAGTAGGGCTTTTTGTGCGAAAAAAACAGGAAAAACAAAATAAGGAATAGTTAAAATTATCTTGACAGATATAAAATTTAATTATAATATTAGACAAGAATAAATTATAAATAAACATAAAGAATAAACATAAAACGAGATGTTAAGTCTCGTTTATGGTACTAATAAATTATATGGTTGAAACTAAAATGGAGTTAAAGCCGGGCTTGACCGTCAGGGTTTATCAAAAAATTAAAGAATTAAATTCAAAAGGAGAAGAAAAAGAAAGGGTTCAGTATTTTGAAGGCATAATTATCGCGCGTAAACATAATAAAGAGAAGGGCGCTACCATTACTGTCCGCAAAGTCTCTGAAGGCGTGGGAGTGGAGAAGATTTTTCCTCTTAATTTACCGACTATTACCAAGATTGAGATCAAGAAAGAAGCTAAAGTCAGACAGGCAAAGCTTTATTATCTTCGTTCCGGTTATAAAAAAAGATTAAAGGAGAAGACAGTCAAGTAATTATCTACTTAAGCAGATAATCTTGGGGCGAATGGTGAAACTGGTAGACACGCAAGTTCGAGGGGCTTGTGGCTGTAAGGCCGTGGAGGTTCAAATCCTCTTTCGCCCACTATTGTCATAAAGCATTAAATTTCTGGAAGGGCGCATAGCTCAGCTGGTTAGAGCACTTCGTTTACACCGAAGGGGTCCAGGGTTCGAATCCTTGTGCGCCCACCCGACAAATAGCAGACAAAGGTCTGCTTTTTTGTTATACTTTATTAAAGAGCATAAAATAAAAAAAATAGCTTTCCCTAATATTAGTACTGGATGTTTTAAATATCCCAAAGATGAGGCAGCGGAAATTGCTATTAATATTGCTAAACAGTATTTAGAAGATTTTGATGAGATTATTTTTGTATGTTTTACGGAGCTGGATTATAATATTTATAAGTAAATTTTCATTTTATCGCTAAAATTAAAGCAAAAATCATATTTTATTATAGTTTTAATAATTTTTATGCTATAATATTAACATATAATACTCTTGACATTAACCAGCTAATAACTTAATTTATTTTAATGACTAAGCTGGAAAATACAATTTTATATTTGCTATCAAGAGCAAAAGAAAGAGGTAAAGATAATTTATCAAAATTTGAATTGTTCAAGTTTTTGTATTTACTTGAAAATGAATCTTACAAATTTGTTGGTAAGAGTTTTTTTGATAGCTCAATCTCTTTTGTCCGCGATAAGAATGGACCTATTTCTATAGATGTATATAATGCTCTCAATGTATTAAAAGATAAATATATAAATTTAAAAGAAGAAAAAAAAGAAGATTATAATTTTCCAAGGTGTTGCATTTCTTTAAAAAAGAAATTAAACAGGATTGATTTAAATGAATCTGAAAAATTATTTATAAACAGTGTTATTGAATCCTATATTACATTATCAATGAAAAAATTAAAAAAAATTGTTTATGCCACCGAACCGATGGAGAAAATGATAGAAGAAGAGAAGAGAAATAAAGTAAAATTTTTAAAAGGAGAAAAATTAAATTTTAATTGCATATCGCTTGATGAAGATGTAGTTGATTTGATAGCCGCTTAATATATGAATAATTTTCAAGCTTCAGATATATTGCATTTTGAAAAATATTTTTTCACTGATATTAAAACTTATGCGAAGCATTTTGCTTTAGTTTTATTACCTTCTTCAGTAATGAATTATAAGAATAATTTATTATGTTCCGTAATCACATCAAAAGAAGAAAAATATTATTCTTTAAAATTGGAATGTAATAAGTATCAATGTTTTTCAAAAGATTGTTACGCTTGTTTTAGGAGAAGAGATATTGAAGATACGAACGATTTAAGTAATGTGAATCAGCCGATTGGTAGATTAAATAAAACTGATATAAAAAAAGCATTTAAGGTCATTAAAAAAGTTTACTATGGAGCAGGAGATGTATACCAAATGGCTACCGTTATAAGAGAATGGAAGAAAATTAAATAATTAAATTAAAGATAATTCGGGGGTCTTGACTGATACCCCATTATAACTCATTTATTTTAGCTAATAATTCCAAATAATGAAAAGTGGTGCGTTTATGTTTCGAATCCTTGTACGCCCACTGATCAAAAACAGGTTAAACGCCTGTTTTTTTGTTGCAATAATAGCTAATAATTCTTATTATATATTTTTATTTTTAAATTTATATTATTGAGTTGTGATAGGATTGTGACAAAAACAATTAAACATATATAATTTAATGTTAATATTTATTATATAGTTTAAAAATTAGCGTTAATATTTATGGTTAAAATGATAAATAGAGTAATTTTAGGGCCAATATTAAATAAATTACCACAAACTAATAAAATTGTGATTGTTTATGGAGCTCGTCAGGTTGGAAAAACAACTTTAGCCAATCAAATTATCGCTAAATTAGGTTTAAAGATTTTAAAGATAAATACCGATGATTTAAATATAGGGGAAATAGGGCTAAACGGCCTAACAAGTTTTTCGCAACTTACAATAATCCGAGTTTTAAATTAATCAACAAAGATAATTATTTAGAATTCGTGATTTAATGTTTGACCGTGATAGTATAAGTGATGAAGTAATTGATAGCTGGCGAATAAAACTAATTGAAAGAAAAGCTTATGAAGAATGGGCATTTATTACTTCTGTACTAATTGGAATGTATATAACCTTTTTCAAATTGCCCACCTTATACAAAGACAGACGAGAGTCTGTTTTTGATTTTTAATAGGTTATGTTATCTAGTCTAAAATAATTTAAGCTAATATATCTTATTTGTTAGCTATTAGGTTAAAGGGATTACATTATAATAATTATATTTAATTCAAGGAAAAATAGCAGAATAAATTTAAAAATTACTAGAAACTGTTATAATAAAAATAATGAAATATAAAAGGTCAAAACTTTTTTGGCGAGACATTCTCGACCAATTACTAGAAATAGGATTTTTAGCAATGCTTTTTTTAATTCCTCTGGTTTTTGCAACTATTTTTAAATCCTATAATATCTTCCATTTAAATAAAATTGTTTTATTTAAAATTATTTTAAGTTTTGTTTTTCTCTTAACAGCTATAAGAGAAATATTTTATCCATCAAACATTCTTAATGAAATAACAAAGCTTTTTAGAAGATACTGGTTGTGGCCTAATATTTTTATTATCGCTTTAGGAATTTCCCTTCTTTTTTCAGAAAATATTCCTTTAAGTTTTTTCGGCTCCATTAATCGGCAACAAGGATATTTAAACTATGCTTTATATTTTTTCTGGTTTATTTTATTTAGCTTTAACTTAATTATCTTTAAAGAAAGAGAAATAGAAAAAGAAGGAACATACAAGTTTAATATAATTATAAAGAGATTAATCCTGGCTATTGTTTTTTCTGGAAGTCTGGTCTCTTTATATGGGATATTGCAACTGATAGGGATAGATCCGTATAATTGGGAAGAAATAGCTAGTATTACTAGACGGGCAGCTTCAACTTTAGGAAATCCTAACTTTTTTGCTTCCTGGATTTTGTTAGTAATCCCTCTGGCTTTTTATTTATTTTATTCCGCTGAAAAACCTATTTTTAAATCAATTTATTTTTTCTTATTTTTACTTAATTTAACAGGCCTTTTTACTACCGGTAGTCGAGCCGGCCTGATT
>CAYSJA010000035.1:0-13324 GCA_964431235.1 uncultured Gammaproteobacteria bacterium | reverse complement strand
ACCTCTTTTTTGAATTCTTCTATTTTCATATTCATATTTTAGCACATCAAATATGTAATATAAAATAAGGCATACTTCGCCTTGTTTTAGTGGATGCGGGCTACCTCGGGCTGGAACCGTAATTTCGGCAAGCCCAGCAAGGCTTTTCGGTGATTTTTTAAGACTTTATAAAATAAGATCCTCGTGCGCTATTGGTTTTATTAAAAAGTGACAAAAGTGACACAGCATTACTTGTACTAAGTTACATAGGCTTGTAACTTTATGGCACAAATTGTATAGCTTTTTCAACAGCCTTCTCCTTTGCTGGATTTATCTGTTCATTCCAACAAGTGCCAACGTCCCACCTTAATGGCCATTCGAAAATACAATTTGATATAAAACCAGACAGAAGATAAAAAACAAAACAGACGATAAAAACAATGGCAATAATCATTAAATGTAATTTATCCTCTTTTGATATCTTTTGTGAACGTGATGCATTTCTTCGTCTATGTTTTTTATATTTTCCCATATTTGTTTCACTAGGAACTTTAACAATCGTTTTACCAACAAATTTCAGCCTTCTCTCCAATTGATTCATTTAAATAGGTCTGAGCATCATAATAACTACCAATTTTATCTATTAATCCATTTTCTAGAGCCATCTCTCCTGGCATAGACGAACCATCAGCTATTAACTTCACCTTATCAATCGCTAAATTACGATTTTCTGATACAGCTTTAGTAAAGAGATTATGCATTATTTCCAGGTCTCTCATAATCAGTCTTTTTTCTTCATCAGTTAAGGGCTTGTCTGGATTGCCATAGTCTTTAAATTTACCAGTACTTAGAGAATTGTAGGTTAAACCCTCCTTGTTATTCTTTTGTGTATTATCAAGATAAGACATGGTGACACCCAGACTACCAATATCTGATAAAGCTAAGGCAAAGATAATATCAGCACCACTAGCGGCCCAATAGGCCGCTGAAGTAGCGGCACTACGGACAAAAACAATCGTTGGTTTTTTGGCCCTCTTTAAGGCGTTAGCAACTTCTTCAGCGGCTACAGCAGATCCACCATAAGAATCGATTTCTAAAATTATAGCCTTTATTGCTTCATCTGACTCAGCTTCTTCAATCATGGCTAAAATATAATCAGACGCAGTTTCATCATATAACTGACTACCATCTTCCGATGTGCTACTAGCAGGAATATAAGTAACTAAATCACCCCTTAACTCAATACCTTGGACATTACACAGGCTATCGTCAGATTCATCATCTGAATAATCCTCATCAGCATAATCCTCACTATAATAACCTAAATCAAATTGATAACTTATTTCATCCTTAACAATTATAAAAGCGCCGAGAAAAATTATTAAAAAAGCCAAGCCTTTAATCATCTTTTTAAATGATGGCTTCTTCCAATTTCTAGGGTTAAATCTTTTATAATTAATTTCGGCTTTACAGATTTTAAAATGGAGAATTCTTTTTAATAGGCCCGGCATAAAGTTATATTCTAAATTATTTTTTAAAAAAATTAATTATCCTGCTCAAATCTCTTTAATATCTGTAAATAATCATTTTGAAGATCACTATTAATCTTTGGATGATTCAATTTGGCTATCTCTCCATTATTCTTAATAATATTGGCAATCTCGTCCATAAAAAAACCATCTAAAGTAGCAATAAACAAATATGATGGATTCCAAGACTGGCTCATTCTACTAGCAGCTTTAAGGGTATATTCAGAGCTTAAAGAGCGCTGATATTTTACTTCAATTAATTTTACTTGCCTGGTGTCCCTATCAATAACCGCAAAATCAGGAGCGGTTCTTAATGTTTCAATCATCGGGTTACTTTCATTAAATCCCTGCTGAATCATTTCGGGAATTACTTTTTCATAACCAAATTCCAAAACTGTAAAATTACCTGATTCTCTAAACATCTGAGAGAATATTGTCTCGGCAATTTTGCCTTTAACCAGTTGTCTGGTGAAGTTTACGTTGCTCATAATAATTTATATAAATTCATTTATAACATCTTCTATATTTTGATACCGTCTAATTTCATTGTCACTAGTTTCTAAATCTATAACTATATGCCCCCTGGAAGTTTTGACGGCATTTTGTTTTAACGAGTTATCGCCAGTGGAATAATCGGAACTATAATATCTTATATCAACATCAGAACGGTTTTCCAAACATTCATCTTGCTCGGTTCTAACTTTTTCAGAGATAATATTTAGTCTAGTTTTCGAACTATTAATCTCTTTAAATAGTATTTCAGGAAAAGATGTTGAAAGCCCATGATGAGGAGCAATTAAAAAATCAATCCCTAGAGTATTTAATTTGTTTTTAAACATTGCATTATTATTTATTAAAAATTCCATTCCCTCTTTTGAGATATCACCAGGCATTAAAACTGTCTTATTGTTAACAGCAAAAAATAAAACTAGACTTAAATTATTAGCATAGTTTGATTTTAATTCATCACTTTTGCAAACATCTGGCCTGATATAAAAAAGACTAATGTCAGAAAAAGTAGAGACTAAAGGGTTGTCAATGGACATACCATAATTATTTTGTATGTCAGCTCTTCTAATTTTCATATCAGATAATACTAATTTCTGTATTTTGTTTTCTCCTGTAAAAAAATCTAATACTATTTTAAAAATATTGTTTTGTGTTTCATTATCATTTGGACATGTCATATACCCTGCCTGGAAGTAGTCTCTGAACTTATCGTAATCAGATATATGGTCGTTATCTAAGTGACTTAAAAACAGTTGATCTATGTAATATTTACCAGCTGCATCCCCCTCGGTATATTTTTTAAATTGTTTTTTACCTGCCAATGGCAATAAAAAATTATCCACCGGAGAAAAGTCTGTACTTTTTCCCAAATCAACAATTAAATACCTACCGTCAATTTCAGCGAATGAAGATAATGCTCCCCCAACATTAAAAATTGCTATTTTTTTCATATTATTTGTTCTTTAGATTTAACAACACTGTTTTAAAAACGAGTCCCCTGGCTAATCCTCTCGCCCTCCACAAAAAAATAATACTAACCACTAATGTGCCTGTAAAAAAATAATAATTTTTACAAACCAGCAAAATTATACTGATGATTATTAGTTCAATCGTAATACCACGAACAAAAAGATAATTTCTATTTGAAGATTTAATTTCCTCACCATCACTTATATTTGAATATAATTTCCAAAAAATACTTTGGGAAATATCATCATATTTTTTATCGCTTTTCTTCTTCCAAAAAGACAATTCTTTATAATCTTTATCAAAACCAATCACATCTTCTGAACTTAAAGAAAGCGTATCTATTAATTCTAGTCTTTTTTCTTTGCTCTTTAATACTGGGTTATTTTTATATAAAAATATATTTGATGGCCTGCGACGTTTAAAAAATAAATCTACAATCCACTCATTTAAATGTGCTATAGTTTGTAAAATTTCTCCTAAGATAAAAGCTGAGCAAAAGAATAAAAATGTATAAAGAAAATCTAAATTATCAACCAATGTTAAAGATATTTTATCTATAAATAAAAAATACACCACGGCAATAAAGAACCCGCCCGGCATTATTTTTATCATTAAATCTTCGACTGTAAATTTATCTGACATATTATTTTATTATTTGTCATTAATAATAATTAATTTATATTATCAAGCATTTACCCCTTAATAACCTGCATTACTTTTCCAGCTACGCACAAACAACCGACATCATCTTTATGTAAAATAATCGGCGGATAGTCCCTATTAGATTCAGAGATTAAAATAACTGATTTTCTGCTTTTATCTTCTTTAAATTTTTTAATATTAGCAACACCGTCAAGAACAAATAGAGCATATTCTCCATCAGCGGGTTTATTTATAGAAGAATCAATAATTACATAATCACCATCTTCTATACTCTCTCCATCTACTTTAGCTCTGTTCATTGAGTTACCGACAGCTTTGATGGCAAATATGTCTTTCTTGTTCTTTTTTAATATTTTTTTTGAAACCTTTAAATAACCATCGATATTATTATCAGCATAAATTCTAGCATCACCACAATTAGCTGCTCCCATGATAGGGATGGAAATAATATTACTGTTTGAGCTGTTATTCAATCCAACAACTCTGTTTTCTTCTTTAATAATTTTTAACAAACCCTTGGCCTCTAATTGATTTAAATGGTGCTTGATTTTCTGTGGGGCATCACCCTCTCCTATCGCCTGGCTAATAGCTCTTAATGTCATAGAGCTAATGTTACCCTCTTCTGCAAGATTTAATATAGCTCTTTGTATTTTATGCATAGTTTTATTTTGATTTACTGATTATTTTGTAACATATATTTTGTAAGTTTTCTTTGACTGACTGGCGACAAGCTATATGTTTCTGGTTTAATTTTAAAATTTTCTAATAACTCAGTGCCATTTATAATAAAAATTTCGTAATCAGCCACATCGAGACTTTCTTTATTTCTATTATTTCTATCCATATTAAATTTTATAATATACAAATAGAATTTATCAGGATATTCATTTAAACAGTTAACTTCACTGTAATATAAAGGAAGCCAATTATAAGTTTTCCATGATTCGCTGGTAGCCTTAACTTCAATAAATCTCTGCTCTTCTTCTTTTTCTGATAAAATGTCATAACCGACTCCTTTTGTATTAACTATTTTCGTTTTTCTTCCATTTAACTCTTCATATTGAACAACGATATCCATTGATTTTTCACTTATTATTGTTTTCCAATCCATAATTGTAAAATTATTTTTCTAGTTCTTTCAAGCCAATAATGGGGTCGTTATAAGCTTTATTATCAGGCGTTAAATCTACAGATTGCTCAAACATTTTTTTAGCCCCATCAAAATCACCAAGCCTGGCCATTAATGTGCCCATATTGTTTGAGATTATTGCGGCCGTCATATCTGATTTAAGATATTTTTTTGCTTCATCAAATAGTTTTGGCATTATTGCTCTAACTGAACCAATATCCTTCACAGAACCATCTTGTTGCCTGGCATAACTATTTGCTTCATGAATAAGCATGTCAAAAGCATCATTATAACAACTTAAAGCCGCTACTAAATTGCCTTCATTTTTTAACTCCACAGCCCTATTAATTAAAATTTGAATTGCTTCCATATTATAAAAATTTAGAATAACTTTTTTCTATAACATTGCCGACAGAATCTACTAAGAATACTTTTAATTTTAAAAGTTTCCAAGCGTATCGCATCTCTTTTATTTTATTCTTGAAAGTTTTTTCCCATTCAGCCGGAACGGCAATGGCATAATAACGAGATTTGTTTTGACCATTCCCCTCAATGCCCATCCTAGAAACTATTTGGCCAATCAACATATAAAACCCTGAGTGCTTCATCTGTAAAGCGGCTTTCCCACTACCCTTTACTTCTATAAAATATTTTTTTCTCCATTTAGGATAACTAGCTACAATATCGCAACCATGTTCGCCTCTTTTCTTTTCTGGTTTATCTATTTTCCATCCTTTTTCAACGAGATATCCTCTTAAATATTTTTCTACTTGCGATTCTATTAACATAAGATTATTCACAAATTAAATTTCTTTCTTCTATTACATTATTTTTAAAATAACATTCCCTAAAGGTATTAGAACCATCAAGATTAGTAGAATTAAAATAAATCTTATTACTTTCTATTTTTAAGTTTTCAGGCAATCCCTTACCAACATCTATTCTGGCTAATGGAACCAGACTATTGCTTTCAATCTTTAAAACATAAAGACCATAGCCGCTCGAAGCCCATTGCCAAGAATAAGGGGCTACAACGATTTGCTCATTTTTACCACTATTTAACATGTTCCCGACTTTATAATCATTGTTAAATAATATTGAAATAGAAGCTTTATCTTTAGTAAAGTCATAATCATTTAATTCATTAAATTTGCCCTCATAAAAATAAAACCCCTCGCAATCATCAGCCATAAACCCACAGGAATCGCTTAATTTAGAAGGAATATCTAGATTTAGGAGATTTCTTCTAATCAGAATCTCATTATTATTAACACCCTTAAAACAAAGATTGTTTTCTAAAAGAGCATAAGGAATAAAAACGTTATAAATCCCATAAGCACCAGGGGTAAAAATATAAGGGCTAAAAGATAGCGTAAGACCAAGATCGTTAAAAGAAGCTTCTCTTAGATAGGATAATAAAACTTCATCAGTTAAATATCCCAAACTATTATCAAACACTGAACCGGTAACTAAATTAGCCTTCAAAATTTCTTTTACTTTGCCTAAATAATCATCACCACAGAATAAGTCATCTATAAACAATTGTTTTCCATTTCTCAAATCGTAAATTATAGTTTTTGGATAGCTATGATTACCATTTCCGCCGCCAGTATAGTCAGTTAAAATTATTTCTATGCTGATAATATCATTGATAATGGATTTAACTTTAAATGAGCTATATAGATTTACGCTACATTCATAATAATAATCGGAATCGCCCCCGCATGGCTCATAATTATTATTTGGATCTCTTTTCTTTATCCATTCATTAACATTAGCCCTATCCTCCGCTAATGTTTCTAAAACAATATCGCCAACGATTTTATTTAAATTTGTAGCTGAAGCAAAACCTTTAAATTCTGGATATTCTAAATTTATATCAGCATGAGCATTATCTTCTTTAATAGTTTTTGTTTCCCATTTTACATTATTATAAGCATTATTCTTTGATAAATTTTCTTTAATTTTTAAACTATCACTAAATACTTTCTGGGCATAACTAAGGTCAATGTTAGAAAAAGCATCAATGTCCTTAAATTCATTCAATAGAATCTCGTAGTCCTTATCGACCCAATTCCTAGCAACATTTATAACATCTTCTTTAATATTTTTTTGATAAGAAATTTTGTATGTATAACCATCTTTCTCAAATATCTTAATTAAGTATAAAGTTGCTGATGAGGAATCATAATTAAAATCGCTCAATATAATTAAATAATTATCATTATATTGATTAGTTTTTAAATACTTGGCATTATAGGAACTTTTAGCTTGATATAACAACTCTCTATCAAATAATTCAGGGGCGGATATTTTATTTTGATACTGATAAATAGCGACTTCATATTCAGGCTGATAGCTGAGAATGTCGCTAGAATAATAAACTGACATCACGCCGTCCTCGGGATTAAAAAACCCTTTCAATTTTAAATCTTGATCAGCAAATCTAATTTGATGATTGCCTAAAAAATCAGAAATAATCTTTATTTTTTCATTTTTTTCGGCCTCAGTTTCTTCTGGCTCATCAGAATCTTCGCTTACTACTGAAGCAGAACTTGTATTAGAAATGTTGTTGATATTTTCTTCCAAAGGAGTTGGTTTATATTTACTTGCTAAAAATATTAAAACAGCGAAGACAAGAATAAAGATAACGACACTGCGCTTATTTAAAAATATTTGCTTAACCTTTTCCATTTCTTTGCGATAGACTAATTTATATTTTTCATCATCAATTTCTTCTTGATGATTGTTGACATTCTTGTCCATATTTTTGTTCAATTATTTATGGATAGTACTTAATTATATTTCTATATATTTTATAGGATATTGCGATCCTTGTTGCCAATACTTATTAACTGATTTATTTAAATATCTATTAACATCAACCTCATCGGCGACACGACCGATAAAATAACATCTTAAATCACCCCTACCTGATACAAGCCATTTGTTTTGATAAAAAACTCCTCTAATAATTCCCTGAGAAACTGCGCAGACCAGTTTTATTGGACGAACTCTGTTTAAATTAATTTTCCAGTATTTCCTTACGGCTTCATAAATATCACTTTGAGACATACCTCTTCTATATAATTTATTTATATTAATTAATAAGGCCGACTCTTTAAAAACAGCATCTTCGGGTTCATACTTAATTTTTAATTCTTCTAAGTCAGCGATTCCTTTGCCGTTAGAATGACCTTTTACAATATTAGTAAGATTATCTATTCCTACAAGATCAATCATGGCATTTTCTACAGCGAAAGCTTCATCCTCTAATAGTCCATGTCTTAAAATAATTTTTTTAACTTTAGATCCTAATTTTACAATAGTTTTCACCTTTTCGCTTTTCCTCGCTTCAGAATCCATCATTTTCTTAAAATGCTGATTGATTCTATTACCGACCCCTTTGCCAACATAAAAAGGTCTGCCCTTATCATCTTTTAATAAATATACGTAATAACCTAGCTTTTCTGTGGTAGCCGGGCGCAACGATAAATCTTCTTTTTGGGAAGATTTTTTAATATTTTTTATCATATATTAAGCTAATATTTCACTACTATATAATAATCTATTTTGGTAATTTAGTCAATAATATACTTAAGTCTTTTAAAACTTGACAAGATACTCCCCCTGATTTATAATAAGAATATAATTTAAAACTATATGGAACAACAATTACAACTAAAACCTTTTGAAAAGATGCCTGGATTTAAATATAAAGTTCTGCAAATTACCGATATTACTTTCCACGCTTCTCATAGGCAGCCAAGTAAGGCAATAGCAAAAAATGTCAGTAAATCTTTTACGCAAAACCAGCCTGGTAGATTTTACGGCTTTAAAACAGAGGATCTCTCTGACAGAGAAAGTCTTATCAGAATATTGGACCAATATGTTAAAAGTGACCCAGCATTTTTAAAAATGGTTCAAAAAGAACAAAAAAATGGCGTAAAGTTATTACTGGAAATACCAACAGACAATATTCCTATAAAATTTGGAGATGACGTAAAAGAGTTTATATCAAGTAAAAATGGCCAAAGAGTTATAAGAGGTTTAAACAAGTAAGAAAAAGTACTTACACAATAAAAGATAATGCGTAGTAGAAAGTAGAATAGAGTATCGCCTAAAAAACCATGCCTATTCCGCGCAAGAAATAGTCTTAGACTTAGTGTCTTGGCCTGTTTCGTGCGTGGGATAGGCTTTTTTGTTTTTAAAAAATAATTTAATTAAAAAATTTATGAAGAAGTTACAATGGCACACAGTGCAAAAAAAAGTTAACAACCTGGTTCCCCAAGAAGTTAACCCTAGAGTAATCAACAACAAGCAAATGTCAGACCTTAAAAAGAGTTTGGCTAAATTTAACCTTGTCGAAATACCTGCCATCGATTTAGATGGCAAAATTCTCGCTGGACACCAAAGAATGAAAGCTCTGCAACTTCTTGGCCGAGGCGAAGAGCTAATTGATGTGAGAATTCCTAATCGTCAACTAACCGAAGATGAAGCAAAAAGATATTTAATTGCCAGCAACGCTTTAGGCGGTGACTGGGATTTTGAAAAACTAAAATCTTTTGACCTAGACCTGTTAGTTGATATCGGTTTTGACCAAGTCGACTTATCACATTTTTGGGATAAAGAATTAGAAGTTAAAGAAGAAGACTTTGATGTTGAGGCGGAATTAAAAAAGATAAAAACACCAAAGACTAAACCAGGCGACTTAATACATTTAGGCGAACATCGCCTACTTTGCGGCGATTCTACTAACCAAGATAATCTCAAAAGGCTATTTGGCAACGACAAAGCCGCAATGATATTTTCCGACCCCGTTTATAATATAAAACTAGATTACTCAAAAGGTATTGGTGGCAAAAATAACTACGGAGGAGCAGTTAATGACAATAGAAGTTATGAGGAATATAAGCAGTTTATAAAAAATTCTCTCTTAGCCGCTTTGCCAAACACTAAAAATGACTGCCATGTTTTTTATTGGTGCGACCAAACCTATATCGGCTTATTCCAAGAGCTATATCGAGAACTTGGAATAATTAATAAACGGGTTTGTCTGTGGCTTAAAAATTCACAAAACCCTACTCCTAAAGTTGCTTTTAATAAGTGCTATGAGCCAGCAGTTTATGGGGTTAAAGGCAAGCCATACATCAATCCTGATATTAAAAACTATAACGAAGTTCTAAATAAAGAGCTTGGTACAGGCAATGAAATGTTTGAAGATATCTACGATGCTTTAGATATTTGGCTTACCAAGCGTATTTCAGGTAAAGATTACGAACACGCCACCAGCAAGCCCCCAAAGCTTTACGAAAAGGCTATAAGGCGCTGTAGTAAGCCAGGAGATATTATTCTTGATTCTTTCTCTGGATCAGCCAGTACCATTATTGCTGGTGAACAACTAAAAAGAAAAGTATACGCCATGGAGCTTGAGCCAATTTTCTGTGATTTGGCGATAGCTAGATATCGAAAATTAACAGGAAGAAAGGAGGTGGTGGAGCATGTCTAAAAAAAGTCGATTACAAGAAGCTTTCTTTAACGAGCTGAAGAAAGTGCCAATCGTTTTAGTCGCTTGTGAAAAATCAGGTATATCTCGCAACAGCGTTTATCGCTGGAAACGAGAAGATAAAGAGTTTTCTAAGGTGATGGACGAAGCTTTAGCCGAAGGCGAAGCTTTGGTAAACGATATGAGTGAAAGCCAACTCTTAACAATGATTAAAGAAAAGAACTGGTCGGCGATTAGCTTTTGGCTTAGACATCGCAATCCAAGGTTTAGAGATAAGATTGAGGTAACTTCCAAGACAGAAGATACCGACGAGCTAACTCCTGCTCAAGCAGAAGTCGTTAAACAAGCTTTAACACTGGCTAAAATATTGCCAGCCAATAATAAATTAATTAGTAATCTAAAAACATATGACAGTACACAAAATAATTCCACAAGACTTAGTGGAACAAATGACCAAGGACAAGAAGATAAGAACGGCGATAACTAGAGAAAGTTTTTCCTATTTCTTTCACTTTTATTACGCCCATTACGTTAAATATGCGACCGCTGATTTTCAAAAAGAAATAATTAGCTTAATTGAAAAAAGTGATAAGGAGAGTTTATTTGTCGTGGCTTTCCGTGGCTCAGGAAAATCAACCATTGTAACCGCTGCTTACCCAATTTGGGCAATCTTAGGAAAACAAGAAAAAAAGTTTGTTGTTATTTTCTGTCAAACTCAAGCACAGGCCAAGCAACACATGATGAATTTACGCCGAGAACTAGAAGATAATGAACTACTTAAAAAAGACCTTGGTCCGTTTCGAGAAAACAGTGATGAGTGGGGCGCACAATCAATTGTCTTTTCAAATACCGATGCAAGAATAACAGTTGCTTCAGTTGATCAAAGTATTCGTGGAATTAGACATTATCAATATCGCCCAGATTTAATTATCTGTGATGACGTTGAAGATATAAATTCAACTAAAACCAGGGATAGTAGAAATAAAACTTATCAATGGTTAAAAAGTGAAGTAATACCTGCTGGAGATAGAAACACTCGGTTAATAATGGTTGGTAATTTACTACACGAAGACTCTCTGTTAATGAGACTTAAAGAAGAAAAAGAAAAAGATATTATTGATGGAAATTTTTTATACTTTCCTTTAATTGATAAAAGCGGTGATTGTCTTTGGTCAGGAAAATATCCAACTCAAAATGATGTCAACAAAGAAAGAAAAAATGTTGGCAATGAAATTACTTGGCAACAAGAATATTTGCTTAATATAGTACCAAGTGAAGACCAAGTAATTTACAGGGGCTGGATTAAATACTATGATGATAAACCACCAAACCAGAGAACTGAGAGCGGTAGACTTAAATCAGTTTATGTTTGTATTGGAATGGATTTAGCTATTTCAAAAAAAGATACAGCTGATTACACTGCCATTGTGCCCATAATGGTTGTGGGTGATTTTCCTGACAATACTCTTTACGTTTTACCAAACATTATAAACAAGAGAATAAATTTTCCAGAAACCATTGATATTTGCAAAACGATGTATAAATCTTATTTTAATGTTGCTGAAATGCAAAACATAGTCTTTATCATTGAAAATGTAGGTTATCAAGAAGCTCTTCCACAGCAACTAAAAAACGAGGGAATATATAAAATCAGAAGCATATCTCCCGGAAACAACGACAAAAGAACTAGATTAAATTTAACTGCTCCTATGATACAATCTGGAAAAATTTTGTTTCCCAGAAAAGGAGCAGAAGAGTTAATTGATCAAATTGTGAATTTTGGAGTAGAAAAACACGATGATTTAGCTGATGCTTTTTCTAATGTAATTATCAGTTTATCTGATGATCCAATAATAACCAGTTTTGTTGGTTTCGTATAAAAAAATTACTGAAAAAGTTATCGACAAGTTGCCAACAGCTAGCTACTTAGCAGAACCTTAAAAGTGTGTCATTAATGGAGGCGTAGATTTAACTAATAATTAACTATTAAATCATATGCCTCCATTAGATGTTCCCTTAAAGTATTGCCTTTATGCTAGAAAAAGCACCGAATCAGACGAACGACAAGTTCAGTCAATTGATTCTCAGGTTAAAGAAATGCTTCAAATAGCTGAAAAAGAAAATTTAGAAATAGTTGAAATTAGAAGAGAGTCAAAATCAGCTAAAGATTCTGGAAACCGTCCTGTTTTCAAAGAATTAATTAAAGACATATCGGAAGATAAATTTAATGCCATTTTAACATGGGCCCCTGATAGGCTATCAAGAAATGCTGGCGACTTAGGATCATTAGTTGATTTAATGGATGAGAAGAAATTAATGAGTATTCGTACCTTTGGCCAAACATTTAGTAACTCCCCGAACGAAAAATTTTTGCTCATGATTTTATGCTCTCAAGCGAAACTAGAAAATGATAATCGAGGGATAAACGTTAAAAGAGGTTTAAGGGCAAGATGCGAAATGGGCTTATGGCCGACCTGTCCGCCAACTGGTTACTTCAAAGAAAAGCGAGTTGACCATAAAGGACAATGTTTAGTTGATCCCGATAGGGGTCATGTTATAAGGCAAATGTTTGAAAAAGTCGCTTATGAAAAATGGTCAGGCCGCAAGATTTATAACTGGCTGAGATTTGATTTAAATTTTAGAACTGCACTCGGAAAAAAGCATTTAAGTCTAGGTAATATTTATCGTTTATTAGAAAATACCTTCTATTATGGCCCCTTTGAATACCCACGAGGAAGCGGCAATTGGTATCAAGGGAAACATGAACCAATAATAACCAAAGAAGTATTTGATTTAGTTCAGGATCAAATGAAAAACTCCCAATTAGTTAGACGAGAAAATATCGAATTTGCTTTCACTAAAGTTATGACCTGCGGTTTGTGTAGTTCAGGAATATCAGCCACTGAAAAATTTAAGAAACTTAAAAATGGCGGTTTTAACCGTCATATTTATTATGGCTGTACTAAGGCGAAAGATAAAAATTGTAAATCTGGCTATATTAGTGAAGAAGATTTAATTAAACAATTACAAAAACAGGTT
>CAYSJA010000034.1:0-12839 GCA_964431235.1 uncultured Gammaproteobacteria bacterium | reverse complement strand
TTAACAGTGGAAATTAATTGGTTGATATTTAGTTTTTCTGGGCCGATTTTATCTATTAAGCTGATAAGGCCACCTAAAATGAAATATTTTCCTTGGTATTGTCTAGTTGTTTCTATTGCCAGCATATCTTGAGTATTTTCAACAACACATATTAATTTTTCGTCTCGTTTTGGGTCTGAACAGATAGAACAAGGATCAGATTCGGCAATTGCTAAGCACTTGCTACATAGGGATGTATTTTTTTTTAGATTATTAATAGCTTCAGCTAAGTCAGATAAAACTTGCTCATCTTGATTTAATAAATAAAAAACATAACGTTCGGCAGTTTTAGGTCCGACGTTGGGAAGCAGGGCTAATCGATTTATTAAGTTTTGTAGGGCCCAGGGATATTTCATTTTAATTGTTATATTTTAACTTAGCCCTGGTATGCCCCCCATTTCTTGCATCTTTTTTGCCATAAGGCGCTGGGCTTTTTTTACCACGCTGTTGAAACAGCTTTTTAGAGCTTCTTCTTGAGCTGATTTTTCCAAATTTCCATTAATGTTTAAATCAATAATTTCTAGATTTCCATTTAAAGTTATCTTGGTTCCGTCTTTTTCTTCGCTAATAGTTTCTTGGGCTAATTTTTCTTGCATGGTTTTAGCTTGGCTTCTTAAATTGCGGAACTGTTTTAATTTACTAAACATATTGTTTATTATTTTTAAATTTTTAATATTTCCATCACCGTCTTTTATTATAGCATTTTTTAAAAATTTGTTGGCTCTGATTCTTCTTGCTGGTGGCTTAAGCTTTTAAAGCTAACGGTAGTTTCATTAAAGAAAAGATTTATTTTTCCGGTCGGTCCGTTTCGATGTTTAGCTATATAAATTTCTGCTTTATATCTTTCTTCTTCCGGCAAGTCATTAGGATTAAAGTTTCTATCAACTGCTTTTCGGTAGATAAACATAACAATATCAGCATCTTGTTCAATTGATCCTGAATCGCGCAGATGTGAAAGTTTTGGTATTGCTGGTCTATTTTGTTCAACTGCGCGCGACAATTGAGCTAAAGCTAAAATCGGAATATTTAATTCTCTAGCGATTGATTTAAGACCACGACTTATCTCAGCAATTTCTTGAACGCGATTATCGCCGTATTTGCCCCGGCCCTCCATTAATTGTAAATAATCAATAATAATCAAACCTAGGCCTTTTTCCATCTGTAATCTTCTCGCTTTAGTTCTTATTTCCATAATTGATAGAGTTCCAGAATCATCAATATATATCGGAGCTTCAGCTAGTTTGCCCATTGCTTCACCGATTTTACCAAAATCATTATCTTCGTCTTTGTCTGATAAGTTGCCGGTTCTCATTTTCCATAAACTAACATCAGCTTGGGAGCAGAGCAAGCGATCAACTAGTTGTTCTTTACTCATTTCCAGAGAAAATATACCTACTCCTTCCTTGCTTTTAATGGCTGCCTGTCTAGCAATATCTAAAGCAAGAGAAGTTTTTCCTACACTAGGACGGGCGGCTAATATAATTAAATCTGATTTTTGCAGGCCGGCCAATATATTATCTAAATCATTAAAGCCAGTGGGTAAACCGCGTAATTTTCCGCTATATTTATGAAGATCATCTATACGATCAAAAGCTTCTGTCAAAAGATTATCAATCGGAATAAAAGTATTTTTAAGATATTTTTTAGAAACACTGAATATCTTACTTTCAGCTTCATCTAACGTGCTGTCTATATCTGCTTCTTCGTTGAAGCTGATGTTGGATATTTCTGCCGCTGCCTGCTGTAATCTCCTAAGAGTTGCTTTTTTTTGAATAATATTGGCATATTGAACAATATTTCCCGAGGTAGCGACTGCGTTTGATAATTTTGCCAGATAACTCCGGCCACCTATGGCAGTTAACTTTTTTTTATCTTCCAATTTATTAGATAGAGTAATAATATCTATTGGCTCTTGATTAGCATAAAGATCTTTTATCGCTTCAAAAATTTGTTTGTGGCTGTCACGATAGAAATCTTCACTTGTTAAATTATCAGCTATTCTTATTATCGCGTCTTTATCTATCAAAAGAGAGCCTAGAAGAGATTCTTCCGCTTCTAAACTATGAGGAGGCATTTTTTCTAATAAGTTTTGATTATTTTCCATAGCAATATTTTTTGTTTGCTAATTGTTTTATCTTATCTTAATAAAAAATTTTTTTCAAGATTTTTAGGCACAGTTTTTCCGCTTTATATCCACATAAAAGAAAAAACCGCTAAAATTACGGTTTTTTTGAGCCGACTGTCGGGTTCGAACCGACGACCTGCTGTTTACAAAACAGCTGCTCTACCAACTGAGCTAAATCGGCTAGTGTGCGCCCAGTAGGTCTCGAACCTACGACCTTCTCCTTAAAAGGGAGCTGCTCTACCAACTGAGCTATAGGCGCAAATAAATAATGGCTTTTATAAGCCAAAACAATTTCCATTTTGATAATAACAAAAGATACTTTTTTTGGCAAGGAGTTTTTGAAAATTTTAAATTTTAAATCTTTCAAATTAATTTTTATTTTAAAAAAAGCCCCTAATTTAATAGAGGCTTAATTAATTTTTAAATCTGATTTTTTTTATTCTTCATAAGGGCGACAGACTTTTCTTTTTGTTGCCCAGAAATGAATACGCAGATGTGGATCAAAAGAAACTTGACGAAATAGTTTGTCTGATGAACAATACTAAAAGAAAATGTCTTAACTGGCGTACACCAAAAGAGGTATTTATGGGTCGATGCACTTCAAACTAGAATTTAGGAAGGGGTGGGTATAAATAGGTCAAAAATGTTTTTAATCCATAAAATTAAGTTAATTTATGGAATGGCACTCCATAAAATTTGACTAATTTATGGATTGGGTGTATATTAAAAAAGAAAATGATTATTAATTTTATTTAATTTATATGTTAAAAAGAAAAATTAATTTAGAACAAAATTTAGAGAAAAATAAGGTTTTAATAATTTATGGCCCAAGAAGAGCAGGAAAAACAACATTATTAAATTCATTTTTAAAACAAACAAAGTTGAAGTATAAACTTGATAATGGAGATAATATGAGGTTGCAAGAATTATTTAAGTTGCAAGATTTTAATATAATAAAAGAATATGTTTCAGGTTATGATTTATTAGCGATTGACGAAGCTCAACAGATTCCTAATATAGGAATGGTGTTAAAAATAATAGTTGATCAAGTAAAAGACATTCAAGTCATAGCCACTGGTTCATCTTCATTTGATTTATCGCAACAAATTGGCGAGCCACTGACAGGTAGAAAAAAGACGATTATTTTATATCCCTTTTCTCAAACAGAGATGTTGCTTAATTATAATAGGCATGAAATAAAAGAAAGGTTAGAAGATTTCCTTATTTTTGGAAGTTATCCAGACGTATTACTTGCTAAAAATAGAAAGAAAAAAATAGAAATTTTAAATGAATTAGTTGATTCATATTTATTAAAAGACATTTTAAAATTAGATAGTATTAAGTATAGCAAAAAGTTATTTGATTTATTAAAATCTTTGTCATTTCAAATTGGGAATCTAGTTTCTTTAAACGAGTTATCACAACAAACAGATTTGGATGTGAAAACCGTTGATAGATATTTAGATTTATTAGAGAAAGGTTTTGTTATTAAGCGGTTGAGTGGTTTTAGTAGAAATCTAAGAAACGAAATTAATAGTAAATCTAAATATTATTTTCTAGATAATGGTATTAGAAATGCTGTTATTTCTCAGTTTAATTCTTTAGATCAGAGAAATGATGTTGGCCATCTTTTTGAGAATTTTTTAATTATTGAAAAAATGAAGAATAAAGATTCTGTTAATAATTATTATTTCTGGAGAAATTATTCTGGCAAGGAGATAGACTTAATTGAAGAAAGGGACGGTAAGATATTAGCGTATGAATTTAAATGGAAAAAGAATAATTCATTAATGCCTAAGATATTTAAAGAAACTTATAAAAATAGTGTTTTTAAATTAATTAATAAAGATAATTATTTAGATTTTATTATTTAATTATTTTTTTAAATATCTTTAGTTTTTAAGAACAGTTAAAGCAATTACATTTTTTATCTTGTTTTTATTTAAATTTATAACTAAAGTTAGTTTTCAGTTATATTCTTTAGGTTATAAGATTAATCAATACGATGGCGCTTATTTGCAGAAATTATTAATTAAGGCAGGTTATTCTTTTAGTAATAATCCTAATTTTGTAATTATTAATCGATTACTAAAAAGCGATTTTGAAAGATAGGCAGTTAATAAAAAAAGTGCAGAATAAATTTAGGCAAGCTAAATTAGTTGTTATGGGTTGTTGTACTTGGATTGATAAAAACGTGGCTAGTTTTTTTGTTACTTTCTTTAGCTTAATACGTTTGTTATAATGGAGATATAATTATGGCCATAAATATGATTCCAACTCATGAGACTGAGCTTGTGCGCCAAGCTAAAGAAGGTGATAATGACGCTTTTTCCGAGCTTTATGATGCTTATATTCGTAAAATTTATGACTTTGTTTATTATAAGACTTTGAATAAGGAAACAGCAGAGGATATTGTTAGTTTAGTTTTTTTAAAAGCTTGGCAGAATATAAAGCGTTACCAAGAGAATAGTTTTTCAGCCTGGCTCTATACTATTGCCAGAAATTCAGTTATTGATTTTTATCGTCAAAATAAAAATTATAGAGATATTGATGATTGTTGGGACTTAGCCAGTGAAGATGATTTTATAAGTAAGCTAGATAATGGTTTGCAATTTAAGAAAATAAGAGAAGCTATGTTTTGCCTAAAAAGCTTAGAAAGAGACATTATCATTATGCGTTTTTGGCAAGATCTAACTTTTTTTGAAATTGCCAAGAGACTAGGAAAGAGCGAGGGAGCAATTAAGATGTCTTTAAAGAGAGCTTTAGATAAAATAAAAGGAGAAACATTAATTGTTGCTTTAATAGTATCTCCACAATTAATAAATATATGGAAAAAAATAAATTAGAATATATATTAAACGAATTATATCAGTTTTATCCTGAGCTTCAAGAACATGAAAATAAGTTAAAGGTTTTAGTTGTAGAAATGTTGGAGAATAAGCCTGATACTAAATTTGATGAATCTTTTGCTTTAAAGTTAAAACAAAGGATATTATCAGAAAATGTTAAAATAGAAAATAAAAATAATAATTTTAGTATTAATATTATGAACAAAAAAATTTTGATTGTGGCCGGTTCATTAATAGCAGCTAGTTTTCTATTCTTGGTTGTTATTAATATTTATGGTCCAGAAAAAGAAGATGATTCTGTTTGGAGTTTGTCTTCTTTAATTAACGTTAAAAAAGAAGAAGCAATTAATCATTTACCAGCTGGCTCTTTTGGTAGTTTAGTGAATATAAGTGCTTCTTTAGGCGATAGTTCTGAAGAAAGCGCGTTTTTAGGTTTGAAAGATTCACAGGTAATGGTTCCAACTTCCTCATCAATTGAAAATGACGCGATTAGAACTAATTATGCAAGCTCTGAAGGTATGGCTGTAGGAGCAGGTAGCACTGATATGATGATTTTTCCTTTTTACGGTTTTCAGTATGTTTATAGTGGTGATGAATTTACTTTAGATGGTGCTAGTACCGTTGTTTATCGTCGTTTGAAAAATCAAGATGATTTAGCTAAGGATTTAGCTAAAACTATCAGTTCTTTTGATCTTTCTGGTTTAAGTTTAAAACCATTTAATAATCTTATGGTTAATAGTTTATCTTTTTCAGAAAATAAAGATCAGGGGCTGATAATAAATTTTGATTTAAAAGAAGGAAGTGTTTATATTTTTGAAAATTGGCAAACATGGAATTTTCCAGAAAGGGAAGATTGTGGTGAGGATCAAGCTTGTTGGGACAGTTTTCGTTTAAAAATAGAAGATGTACCGTCAGATAACAATTTAATTGCTTTAACTGATAAATTCTTATCCGATCATAAGATTAATTTAGTCCATTATGGAGATCCTTTAGTTGATAATACTTGGCGAAATAATTATGAGATAATGGAGAACAAAGATGATTTTTATATTCCTGAATACATATCGGTTATTTATCCTTTATTAATAGAAGGAGCGCCGGTAAGAAACCAGAGTGGGGATTATATCGGTCTGCGTCTTACTGTTAATTTATTGTATAACAAAGTTTCTGGTTTGAGTGGACTTAGCCCATATCGCTACGAATCTTCAAATTACAATTTGGAAACAAGTAGCGAGAAAATTATTGCTATTGCTGAAAGCGGTGGCTGGAATTACAATTATTATAGTCAAAATGAAGAAAGTGATCTGCCGATAGTTGAATTAGGGACGCCGAAACAAGCCCATGTTCAACTATGGAAGTATGACAATAATAGTAATCAAGAACTTTTAGTTCCGTCCCTTATTTTCCCAATTACAAAAAAACCAGAGCAGGGATATTATGGTGGCAATTATGTAGTAGTCCCTTTGGTAAAAGAACTTATAGAGGAATTAGATAGAAATCGGTTGCGTAATAATATTGAATTGCCCATGCCGATTAAAGACAGGGATATAATAATGGAGACACCGTCTTCTGAAGGAGATGCTAATGAAAGTGAGGTCATAGTTATGCCTACTTATTAAATTATTTATAGATTTAATAGTTATAAAAAGGTAGATTTAAATCTACCTTTTTGATTTTAGCCGAACATAAGCCATTCTGGTTTAAATATTAGCATCAGACCGATTGCCAGCATAATGAGGCCGCCAACCAATCTTGAAATACGAGTATATTTAGTGGTGACGCCGGTTATTTGCAAGGTAGTCATAGCGATGAAGAAGACGACAAGATCATCAAGCATAAAAAAGAATATATAAATGAGAATATAAAAATAATATTTCCAAGTGGCCATATCATTTAAAGCCAGGATTTGTGTATAAACGGCCGGTAATCCGGCTGAACAAATAAGTTCTACTAAATTAACAGCAAAAGCTAAAAGTATAATTCCACTTAATGCTAGCCATAAGCTATTTTGGTGGATAGCCGTTTTCATTTTGTCAAAAGTTTTTCTTTTTTTCTCCACGCAGATTACTTTGCAAGCATTTTTTTTATTGACAAAGAATTCTTTTAAACTATAACTGCCGCCTAATAAGGCAATAAGGCCGATAATTATCCTAACCCAAATTATAAATCCTAAGAACATTATTAGATTCAGCCAAGCGACCATAAATAAGAAATAGACAGCCGCTGAGGCGACAATAAAAGTTGTTCCCAAGAGCCACATCCTTTTTTTGTCTTTTGTTCCTAAAAGCAAACTAATTAGAAAAAGCAGTACCCACATAGCACAGGGATTAAATCCGTCTAAAGCGCCAACGATTACAGTTAAGGCGGGCAGAGAAAAATCTAGAGCATTAATTTTGCCTATAAAAGGCAGATTTATCATTTTTTCTTCTTCATTTTTCTCTTTTTTTTGTTCATTATCATATTCAACTTTTTTTTCATTTTTTTGATTATTTTCAAGTTCTTGTTTATCAGCGGGATAAGATACGGCGATATTAGCAATAGGGTCGGGACATGAAGATAAAGAGCACTCTTTTACTTTTTTTTCAATGTTTTCAGAAGTAATACCTTTGATATAGCCAACAAAGGGCTGATTACCAATTACTAAAAAAGGAATTCCATCTATACGTATATTTAATTCTTGGCCTATTTCTTGCAAGAAAATGCTATTTTGTTTATTTTTATAAACTTCATATTCTTTTATTTCCAAGTTAGGATATTTTTTTTTCAAGACTTGAGAGATAAATTCTTGTTCCTGGGCGCAGTGAGGACAACCGTCGCCATGAAAAAAATAGGCGGTTACCGGCAAGTTTTGAGCTTGCGTTGGTAAAGCTAAAAATATTGACAGACATAAAAAAAATAGGCTGAGTGTCAGCTTTATTCTTAATTTCATAATTATTTATTTTTATTTTTTTTAATAATTTTAATTAATTCTTTTTTATCTATTTCGCCGTTGAGGCGCAAAAATTCTTGATTGTTTTTATTTAAAAATACAAAAATTGGTAGAATATCATTTATTTTATATTTTTCCATCATTTCTTTATCTTTATCATAATCGTAATATTCAGTTTGAAGCCAGGGATTTTCTTGTTCTATTTTTTGCCAGCGCGATTTCATAATTAGGCATCCCGAACACCATTCGGCACCAAATTTTAATACTTTCATAGGATATTTTTTAGTTTATATTAAATTAATTTTTGTTAATTTTATGTATTTCTATGGCTTTGCCCTCAGAAAGAGCCAGAGCAATTTTTTTAGCGGCAGAATAAAGAATTCTTTGGTAAGTGCTGGCTGAAGTAGCCATGCTTTCCGCTGCTTGTTTCTGATCCATATCTTTTAAATAGCGCAAATAAAAAGATTCCAGCTCTTCAGCTGTTATTTCCACTTTCCCTAAATTTTTCATCGGTACGCCCCTAGGTTTGAAATAGTTTATGTCAGGGTTAAAGCTTATTCTTCTTTTTAGTCTCGGTCTGGGCATATCTATTGGTTTGTAAATAAAAAAATATTTTCAACTTGTTATGTTGATTTATGATAAGGCTGTTAAACCCTCCCTCTTAATAGAAGGAGGGTTTTTCCACCGGCTTTTTTATTTCTGCTTTTTTAAAGCTTCTTTATCCTTTTTTATAAGTTCTAGCTTATCGTTAAAGAATTTTTCTTCTTCTTCCAAAGTTTGCAGATTATTTTTAGGGGATCCAGTTGAACGTCCAATACCTAATCCTCTGCCTCCGAAATTTCTTTTATTACCACCACATTTTCCCATTCCGCGGCCGGTCATAGAGCCTTGGCCTAAAGGGCCGGTTCCATCCATTCTTGGCATATGTTTTTAAATTAAATTATTAATTAGCAGGTAATCGACCTTTATCTATTACCTATTATGAGTATATACCCATAATAAATAATTGTCAAGAGACAAGGGGGGAAATAATTTATATTTTTGTTATTATATAATGTATACCAATTTAATCTTTATTAATATAACATAATTTAAAATAAAATTAAAGTCTTGTACTGTTACAAAATTAAGGTTTTTTTCGAGAGTGCAAAAAATTGAAAAAATATATATTTTATGTTATATTTGAATAAATCTTATTTAATATGTTATAAATTTATGAATAGCATTTCTCTGATTAACGAATTACTTGATGAAAAAAATAAAATTGAAAGAGATAAATATTTAGAAATTGTTTGGAATAAGGTTTGGGATGGTAAGGGAAAATTTAATTATTCTGAATTAAGGTTATTTAAGACTATAGATAAAATAAGAACTATTTCTTTATTGGGTGTTGATTTTCGGGATAAACAAGTCTTGGATATTGGTTGTGGAGACGGGACCACTTTAATGTACTTGCAAAAATATTTCAATATCTGTGGCGTAGGGGTGGACGTGTCTAATGCTGTAGTCAATAAACTGAAAAATAATATTGTTAATAATAAAATAAAATTTGATTTCGGTGATCATAGAGATTTAAAAAATATTGCGAGCAATCAGTTCGATATTGTTTTAAGTTTTGGCGTTATTGAGCATTTTACAGAGTACTCACTCGCATTAGCAGAGGCTCGAAGGATTTTGAAGGACGGTGGGCAGATAGTTTTAATACAACCTCATTTATTATCGTTCGGTGTTCTTCAGGAATATTATTTACGCATTTTTAAAAAATGGAAATTTGGACGACAAAAAGATTTTTCGTTTTTGTATTATAAATCATTATTAAAACAATTGGGATTTAAAGAGATTAAATATCTAACAAAATCTCCTTATAAAGACATGAGAATTACAAGAATATTTGATTCATTATTTAAATTAGTAATTCCTTGTTGGGGGCATTATTTATATCTAATTGCTAAAAAATAATATGCATTTACATGAATTACAAAAATTATGCGAAACTTTATTATTAAAAGTAAGATACCCTCGCATAGCCACAATAATTGGATTACAGGAGGAAGTGGGGAAGTTATCAGGGGTCGTTATGGATTTAGAGGTTTATGAAAAGCCGTATGATAAAAAAAGATTAGAGCAAAGATGTTCCGAATTATTTTTTAGTTTTATTGACTTATGTAATTCTTATGGCATTAATTTAGACAAAGTAAGCAATAATCGTCTTATGGATGTAAAATATAAAATTGCAAAATGGGAAAAAGAACATGGTTCAATTTTGCAAAAGAAGAAAAAGAAATACGATTAATTATGAATCATTCTTTGTATAAAAAATCGTTCGAACTTTTCCTTGACTGTACGAATGAGAAACGGGTTGTCTATGATTTTATTAAGAAAAATATTCATTTAGACAAAAATACGGATTTTCTTGATATTGGGGGCGGAGAAGGTTGCTTAGCTAATAAAATATCTAAGAAAGTAAAGTCAACTTTGGTAATCGAGCCTAATATTGAGTTTTGTAAGAGATTAAGCGAATTTAAGTTAAAATTTATAAATTCTAAGTGGGAAAATGTTGTTCTAAAAAAAAAATATGATTTTATTTTAGCGGCCTATGTGTTTACTCATTTTTCAAAAGCAAAAAGAAAAAAATTAATAGAGAAAATGTATAATTATTTAAATATCGGCGGCCAAATTCTTATTTTATCAATAGACGCAAAAAAAGGATCTTGGCGAGAAATCCATAGTTATTTTTATAAATTAATGGGAATAAAACATCAATCATCCGATGACGATTTAAAAGAGATAATAAAAAAATATCATATTAATTCTTATTCTTTCAAAACAAATATTATAGCGGATAATGTTGACACGATACTTAAGATGCTTAGTTTTGATTTTTGTAAATATCCTAAAGAATTTACAAAGTTTACTAACAAGCTTAGTTTGTTTTTAGAAAAATATGCTAATAAAAATGGTAAGATTATTTTAGAAATGGCCCATAATGCATATATTATTAAAAAACTCTAATTTTATGACGAAAAAAGAAATAGAAGTTGAGTTTAGGGCTGAAATAAAGCCAAGCGAAATAATACTTATAAAAAGAAAGCTGAATAAAATAGGGATTGTTAAATCTTACACAAAGAGGTTGTCTGTTATGTATTTTGGCGTAATTAATTCAAAAGATGTAGATATAAGAGTAAGAATTACTAATGGAGAAGCTGAGTTGGTTATCAAGTATGGAGGGCTTGGCGCTAGTGATAGATTGGAAGTATCCCAGAGGATTGATAAGAGTCAATTTATAGGTTTTGCTAGGATATTTTTTCAGTTTGGTTTTAAATCTAACATCGGTGAAAGAAAGACTTATAATTATAAACTTCCAAGGGGGATAACTGTTTCTTTAGTTTTGGCTAAAGATATTGCTTATATTGAATTAGAAAAGATGTCATCTTTAGATACAAAAAAAAGAAGTGTTATAGAAATTAAAGAGGTGGCCCAATTATTAGGACTTCGTTTGTTTGATTCGGATGAAAGTTTTAATGATCTGTGCAGACGTCTTGATAAATATGTTGACTGGGAATTAAGTGATGCTGAAGAAGATTGGGATAGATTAAAAAAAGTTTTAGATAATTATTAATTATTCGTTGCAGATTTTCTCGGTTTTTCAGGACTGAAGTAAATTATTATTTTAAAAAACGACTAGATTATTTTCTAGCCGTTTTTAATTATTTTTTCAATTTCTTTGAATGTTTTTTCCCAGCTATCTGGCGAAAAATAAGCGTATACTTCATGGCAGTTCAAAGATTTCATTTGCTCTAAATAATTTTTTAGAATCTTAGTTCTTTTTTGTATTTCTTTTAGAGTTTGGCAGTTTCTGATTTTTAGCCTCTCAAGTAACCATTCAGGGTTATCAGGAAATATCGTTATTATTAAAGCATTTGGAATTTTATTTATTATCTGGCTACATCCTTTAGGAGTCAGATCTAATATGACCGTAAATCCTGAGTCTATTATACTAAAGATATCTTTTATTTTGGTGCCATAATAATAATTAATGTATAAATCCCATTCAATAAATTCTTTGTTTCCAATCATTTCAAGAAATTTACTTTTTGTCACATAATGATAATCATTATTATCATCAGGTCTCGGGTCGCGGGTTGTAACTACGGTGGGCATTATAAAATGGCATTTTTCTATAAGTTGTTTTATATAAGAAGTTTTGCCCACTCCAGACGGTCCAACTAAACAAATAACATTACTAACAGTTTTCATCTTTATCCAATTTTTACAATTTTTATTACAACGTTTTTATTTGATATTTGACAATTAACAATATCTCCTTCTGATTTATTAAGTATAGATTTCCCAATTGGAGTATTGTAGGCCAATTTTTTATTTTTAGGATCAGATTCTCCATAACCAACAATATTCCATGTTGAAATTTTACCATCTATTTCTAAGGTTGTTGTTGTTCCTATGGAAACTTTGTTTTTATCAAAATTATCTTCATCAACGATCAATGCCAGGTTTAATAATTTTTTGTCCTCATTAAGTTTATTGGTCAACATTCTTAAATCCATGGTTTGTTGTTCGTATGAAAAATTATCATGATATTGGTCACCCCCGACTTCTGCTAAATGTCCTAAGCGAGAAGACATTTCTTGGATTTTTTCTTCATCCCTTTTGATTTTTTTCAGTAGAGATTCAAAGCCCCTTTTTGTGAAATATAGCTTTTCCATTTTTTCTATTTTTTTGTTAAACAACTAAGTTATTAAGGTTTAATTCTAATATATTTGTAACTATTTTGTCAATACACTGCACTCTCCTATGGTACAGTTGACAGTAAAGAGGTAAAAATATGTTGAGTCAAACAATAAGGCATGATTTAATTAGAACTAAAGAAGCTAAACTA
>CAYSJA010000033.1:0-34261 GCA_964431235.1 uncultured Gammaproteobacteria bacterium | reverse complement strand
TTTGACAATAAGTATCACCGCAATAACCACCGCCATCAAGCGGAGATTTAAAAATACAATAATCATAACTGGCAATTGGATACGGAGTCTGTACTCCGACTGGCGTATTACAAGCATATTGAATTGCCTTGGTACTGCTAGCAACACGGGTAGCTACCGAGGATTGACCATCACAAGCTTCATAACCATTATTGTAGATTCCGCCCTTTCCTTCCATGTTAGGGGTTTGCTTGATACCGTCGCCGCAGTAATCATTAACTCGCAGGATAAAATTCTTGGTATTTTCTGTGCCGTATTCATTAATTGCCTTAATGATTATCTCTTGGCCTGTATTTATTTCATTGGTGTTTCCTTGTAAATAAATTTCTCCTGGTTCGTTTTCTTTTTCTATTATCTCTAATCCATCTGGCAGAGCAGTTTCACTACTATAAAAGATGGTGTGATTCCCCTGCTTGGTTGAGCCCAAACGGCAACTATAATCATAGCCAACCCTAACTTGAGTTTCACAAGTAAAATCTAATATCGGCTTATCAATTTTTACTTTAATAATAAAATTATTAGATGATGTTGCATCAGTACTGCTTGTCGTTACTAAAGTATAGAGTGATTCAGTATCCTGCTTAAACTGGGTGGAAGTAGAAAACGTTCCCCTATGGGTTATTTTTAAACGATTCACTCCGTCTGAAGTTACCGATCTTTCAATACCTGACATATTTAAAACATTTGGTCCGCTTATTAAATTAAGTCTATACTCGGGCAAACTAGTACCACCGGTAATATAATAGCTGTAATTAAAAGGATTTACTGGATCAAGGCGATAGACATACTCATTGGCTTCAGCTAGAGTGCTAGCCGGTTTTATATCAATCAAAGTAGAAGTAGCAGTACTTTTGCCTTTACTATCTGTTACTATAATAGTAATCGGATAAGTACCGGGATTACCGGCTTTTTCAGCAAAAATTTTCTTTTGATTAGAATCATTTGTACCTTTTATTATGGGAGCGCCTGACCAACCCGACCAACTACCGCTGGTTGATATGTTCCAAAATAAAGGATCATTTTCTTTGTCTGTTGCTCTAACAAAACCGTTATATTCCCGACCAGAAATACCACTCAGAGCTAAATCTGTAATTTGTGGTGCCGTATTAAAAGTATCGCCACCAGCTATAATACCGGTAGCAACTACACAGTTACTGCCTTCAGGATCATTAGGAGTCAAACTGTATCCTAAGCGAGGATCAGAGCTGTCTCGGCTTTCCATAACCGCACACAAATTATATTCTGAACCAGAATTATTAGTAGAATAAACCATAGCATAACTGTCAGCGGGCAATTTTAGAGATAATCCTTCTTTAGAATATATGAATTGTTGGGCATCTTTATTCCAACAAGTCTTATTGTTATATCCAGGACAATACCCCAAACGATTAATGGGATCTATAAAACTTTGCTGAATACTTAAAACCGGTAAAAAAGATTCTTGCCAGCTAGGCCACAAAGAAATACTTGCTCCTGGTAGATATGTTCCGGCTGACAATAAAGGATAGTTACCATTTTTTTCCCGATATTTAGCTAAAGCTTCCCTTAATTCCTCTATTTTACCAACTCTGTTTAAATCACGGATAATTTTGGCTTTTACACTATCACAGAAAAAATTAGCTGGACAATCATCATCAACTTGACAAGCTTTAGGTTCTTTTAATAAACAAACTCCATCAGATAAGGAACAAGTTTGGTTAGTAGGACAGTCTACATCACTTCCACATTTTATAGCAGAGATTGAACAGGTAGAATCTTCTGCTGGTAAATTGTCATTAAATTTCCAATGCGACATCATCTGCCCTAAAATATCTATTGTTTTGCTATTAGAGTCTTGATTATAAGAAATCAAATAAATATTGGTATAAATTTTTTTCTCTTCTGGCAAGATATGAGCGACATTTATGTAAACAGTACGCCCGTCTCTTATAGCCTCATAACCGTCAACTGTCAAAACCTGAGGCGAACCAGAATAACCTTGGCTTTCATACCAACGGGAAACACTATAATGATTGGGATTAGGAACAATTCTAATTCCAATAGCATCACTTTGTCCTTGGATATCAGTCTGAGCTTTTATTTGACTCTTAAAAACAAAACTAAAGGAAAAAATTAAAAGTATTACGACAAAGCTAAAGAAAAATATCCACCCAGCTTTATTTTTTTTCATAATGCTATAAATTAATATTAATTATCTATACCTATATCTCTATTCATAATAATAACTTAACTCTTGCGATTTAGCGCTTTCATTGTTAAAAGAATCAAGAGCAGAAACTGTAAAATAATTAGCACCAGTGCTTAAACTGCTTTTATTTAAAGAAATAGAAGTAACATTGTTGGCCGAATCAAACGATTCGCCGTATAAGCCGCTTTGAATACCTCGGTATAAACGATAGAATAAAGCACTGTTATCAGCTTTTTCCCAGCTAAACCTCACAATATTTTCATCCACTAAATCCTCTAAAATAAAATTTGTGGGCACGAGAGGAGGCGTTTGGTCAGTCGGCGTAGCTGTCTTCTCATTGCTTAAGACGCTTTCTGCTTCATTTTCAGAAATAACCGATAAACGGAAGATATAGGTATTTTCATTTTCTAAATTGCTAATTGCCGCTTGACAACTATATTCTTCCCCTGAAAGCTGGCAATTCGCTTCATTTATAGAAAATTCTTTAGAATTACTAATTGCTCGTCCTAGTTCTCCATAATAAATTTTATATGAGGCGACCTGATCGCTACTAGAGCGCCAAGTAAGTAAAACTTCTCCACCGACTTTAGTATCAACAGCGCTCATAATTTCTCCTGGCGGCAAAACTTCTTCCCGGAAAAAATAAGATTCTTTTAAAACACTCCAGACACAAATACCATCCGGGATGCCGTCGCCATTTCTATCTTGACCACAGAAATCATTCAAATTACTGCAAGGAGAATTATCTGAACTGCAAGATAAAATTGCGCTTTCCCCTCTTATAACTGCTTGATTGCTAATTGCCGGCAAATCATCAAAAGTTCCTTCTGAACCGGCATCGCGGCAATAATAAAATTTATAACTGAAATCAGTGCAATTACCGTTAATGACTGAATCGCAATTGTCCAACCACGGCTGCCAAGTTCCTTCATCATTTACCGGTGGCCAAGGATTATTACAAATAAAGATATAAATATTGCTATAGCTGGTGAAGTTATCTCCTTCAGAAAAAGCATTGAGACAATTGCTAGAACAAATTTCATCAGAGCAAGTACAACTTGGATCAGGATTAGCTGAACCACCTAAGAAGCGCTCCATATTAACAGTCGCGAACAATTTAGTCTCTCCGTCAGTTATCCCTGTCTCGGCATTTAAAAACGCTTTATTCGCCCCTAATCCTGTTACCGGCTTTATAGTAGCTATTGATTCATCAATTATATCAAAATCCCACTCCCAGAAATAACCGGTTACCGGCTGGATGACTTGGTTATCAGCGCTATAAGCCCAAGCGGTAAAAACTTTATCTCTATCGCTTTCTGTATCAAATGTCTTATCTTGCGGATTATTGTCATTTTCATCTAAGCTATTATCAGTAGTTTGAAATAAATAAGAGTATGGATTTAAGCCAATGCTACTAATGGCACAAACTCCGGAATTAGATTCTTTGTCTGATAAAGTTCTAAACTGGATAATATGCGAATTTTTATAAATATTGTTATTGAATTTCAAATTTACTCCTTCAGTAAACGAACCTTCATGTTCTAAGCCCTCTCCGTTTAAACCAATACCTAAAATACTAATAATTCCTGTTTGGCTATTTAGTTCTTCATCACCTTTTACTACTAGAAAATAATTAGTAGCCGGTGCTAATAATTTTTTAGGCAAAATATTAATTATAGTTTGACTTTTCATGTTTTCCGCTGAAACATTTATTGGTGTAGCGCAATATAATTTATTAGGATCGGGCAAATCTGCTAAAGCACGGCTATTTTTTGAAAATATTTTATTAAACAAGCCGCCAACTGCCAATTTTACTCGCTTAAACACTTTAACTATACCTCTGTCTTCTTCTCGCCCGTCTTCATTTTCGTAAACAAAGGTTCCTGTCGGACAAACACCAGAACCATAATCCATTTCCTGCAACAAAAGGATGTTGGAATTGAAACTGGAAAAATCCATCAATTGGTCAAAAGTTATTCTAACAACCGCATTACGGCAAACATCATCTTCGTTGTTTTTAGGTAGCGACTCTATTACTTCTGGACGTGCTTGACAACAAGCCTCAAAATCACAACCAAGTGTCTTATCATTCCCACAATCACTGTCTTTTTCACAACCACAACATAATCCACGGTCTTCACCAATACACTTACCAACATTGGGCTGACAATATAAATTCGGAGCCGCTTCTGTCTGACAAGCTTCCGAATTAGCCGGGTTGCAGCAACATACGCCGCAATCAGAAATATCAGAGGCGACTGAACCTGTTTCTGTTAAACAATCCATACCGGGATAACTACAAATATCAAAATTACAATCAACTAAACTTACTCTAGAAATACAATCTTTACCTGATCCGCCATCATTGCTGCTGCAACGTAAATCACAGATATTAAAATTCGTAAAGGTGCCGCTTGTCTTTGGTTCTGGTAGGCAAATATTAGGATCTTCTGGGGGATCGGCTGCCGGATCACCACAATTATAGTAGGCGCAATAACCAATATTTTCTCCCTCATTTATCTGTTCACCGCTTTTACATTTATCAGTTTCAAAGTCAAAGCAGCAAATCTCAATTTCAGTACAATCATCCATTCTACCATCAAATAAAGAACAAATATCACCATCGCTCTGAGCACAACCTTCTTCACAATCATAAACATTTTTAAAGAATCCTATTTTATATGGAGTGGAAGAAGCGCATAAAGACGGTTCTTCTATATCGCAATTATAGTAGGCGCAATAGCCAAAATCTGGATGATCAGGATTATTGCTAATTTCTACACCTGATCCGCCTCGACAAATATCGTCATCAGGAGAAGCGGTTTGACGAGTATCAAAACAACAAACCGTATTATGATTATCACAACCATCCTTAGTTATTATCCCGCTGCAATCGGTACAAATACCCTCAGGATGTTCAGAAGTAATACTGCAATATTGGCCACTATGCTCAAAACAATTACAGGCAGCGTCATGTTCAGCTTGAGTAGTACCGGCATCGGCACAGCCAGAACAAAAACCAAAACCAACACCATCATCAATTTCATCTTGACCACAAGTGCCGGCACACTCTAAAGGAACACAGCAATCTTCAGCACTATTGCCAATACGGCAGCAACAATCACAACTCGGATTGTCAAGAATAACACAGTTGTCAGAACTGCTTATATCTGGATTATCTTCACAAACTGAATTAGTTGGACAAATTGGCCCAGAAACGCAACGCCCCTCTGCTCCTATCTGTTGGCAATTCAAGCCCTCAGCACATAAATCGCAAATTGAACCCTTATCAACACATGTATTATTTATTCCTCTTTCCCAGCCATCCGGACAAGATGTATTAGTAGTGAGTTGCCAGTTACCATCTTGATTGCAGGTTAAATTAAATTCATACTCTTGTTCGTTAATAATAAAAGTTTGAATTCGCGGCAAACTGCATAATCCATCATTGCCGTCTTTAACACATCTATTTAAATCTTTATTATAAGTACAGGTGCTTGAGCCCAATCCACCGCAACCTTCAACCGAAGCGCAAGAATAATCGCATTCTCCTACTACCTTTTTAAAACCGCCGGTGTAAAGAGAACAAATTCCGGGCACATTGGGACAGGAAGTCCCAATCGGGCAAGCGCCAAAATAATTACCTAAAGTAGTACAACTTTCCGTAGGATCAGTTACCTCACCACCGCTAAAACCGGTGCTAAAATTCCACTCAAAAACTGAAGTGGGAATATCTATTAAACAATCCCTTAAGCTATCAGCACAACGCCCCTTTTTATAGGTATTTTGCGGACAACAAATTTGACCGGGGCAATCTTCATTAGATACGCAATTACCAACTTCAAAATTAAGCTCGTTCCCCCATTGATCATTTTTTATTATCTTTACCGGACCAGTAATTGCCCCTTCCGGAACTGGTACCAAAATAACATCAGCATCATTTTCTTTTTCAATTATTCCCGAAATATTCTTATTACTATTAAACCTAACTAGCCCCTCCCGATTGACTTCACCAAAATATTCACCATATAATTTTACCGGTGTCGCTATTGTTCCTTGTTCCGGCTCTAATTTACATAAACTAGTTTTTAAAGACAAAGAATCATCAATTTGAAAAACATTAGGATTGAGCTGGCTAGTATCAATTGTTTTGTCGTTAATAGAGATTTTAATAAAATAGCTACCATTATTTATATCTTCCGGTACTTTTACTACTATTTGATTATCGGTCCAGATTGATCTAGCACAAATGGCAGGAAAATCATAATTAGCTTCCTTGTCGCCGAAATAAACACGGGAGCTTCCTCTGGCACCGCCAAATCCGTTCCCAGTTATAGTTACATATTGGCCGGAGCGACCTCTCTCTGGAGAAAAGGAAACAATATAAGCGCCCTCATTGGGGTCAGCTTCCTTAAAAACGCGTATATAATTGCTAGCTTCTTGATTGCCGCCGATTTGACTAATAACAAAAGTTCCGGTTTCACCAGCCCGAATATTAGGTATTGAGGCCTGTCCCGATAAACTGCTAGGATGGGAAAAATCAGACTCCAAGGCCTGGATATTACTCTGATAATTACCAAAATAAGCTTCTCCTGAATATAAATTTATACCTTGATAAGACAATTCCGTACCTAAAGATCCCCCAGTGGGATTAATAGCACATAAACCGGGTCTGACTATATTATTGGCTATAAAATTCGGCAACTTAGGGCCATAATCATTATCAGTCGTATCTTCAGCGCCATCAAATCTTATAATTCTTATCGGGCCATCGGAAATCCCATTAGGAACGGCAATTATAATTTGATTATCAGACCAAAAATTAACACAAACTGGATTTACTTCTATCGGGTTGCGTCCTAAACGATTATTACTAAATATTACTTTACTTACAGATTCTTCGTACTCGCCAAAACTACTACCTAAAATGGTAATCAAATTATTCATTGCCCCGTTAGGACTGGATTTATTGCAAGTTAATTCACAATCAGTGTCGCTCTTACAAGATTTATTCTTATCTTCCTGACAAAATCCGCCAACTGGATTAATGCCGGTTATAACCGGTGGACCAAAACAAGTACAGGTTTCTTCATCACAGGATAAAAATTCACCGCATAAACTATTATCAGCATCGCAAGTTGGAGTTTCTGGATTACGATCGCAAGAATCACCGATAGATCCCTTGGGCTGACAAATACAATTTTCGTCACAATAGTAACTAGGATCACAAATATCATCATTTGCCTGACAACCAGGATTTGGGCTGGAATCGCAATTAGTAGGACCGCCGGGGCCACCGGGAAAACAATTAGAGCCAACACAAGCTCCCCAAGATCCATCTATACAATACATAATTCCCCCACAGCCACAGGGAATAGTTTCGCCATCAATACAAATCTGGCCAACTACATTTCCACTAGTGGCTCCGCTTAAACGATTAATCAAAAAAGTGGCGATTCCCCAGGAAGCTAAGATAATAAGCAAACCAATAACTGCGCTTATTAATGTTTTTTTAGCTTTAGCTACTTTTTCTTCATTGCCTTCTGATGTCATCCATAAAAAACCAGCATAAATAATTAAAATCAGGGCAATTACTCCCAAAAAACCAAGAACTATATTGATTATTCTTCCAATTATAGTTCTAGGATCACCTTGAGATAGAGACCCTCCTAAACCAGTGTTTACCGCTTCAGTTCCGAAATCTTGAGCAAAAACTAAACGAACAATTAGAAATCCGCTAAAAATCAATAAAAATATTAAAAAGTTTTTCAGAATTTTTCTAGACACAAATTTTTATATTTTATTATTTATTTTATTAATATTTAATTCTACTGACAATTACCAGAAACGTCTAAAGAATCGGTCGCTATACCAAAACAACAAGAAGGATTTTCCCAACTAGCTTGGCAACCGGGACCAGAACTGGGTTTAAAACAATTTTGGTAAACATCTCTCACACCGGAACCAACTTGAGCGCTGTAAGTAAAGGCCTCTAAGAAAGGGGAATGTCTAATTTCTGCGATTGTTATATCTACTACTCCATCTAAAGGGTTTGAATCTATATCTGAACTGCTAATCCAATAACCTAAAGGTGATTCAGCCGCGCTTTTAAGATTAATTAACTTATGCTCAGAACTATCCTGTTCGCTAGATAGTGAGAAACTGCCAGAGCGAAGCGTACTGGACATCATTAAGGTGTTAAAAGTTATTTTTACTGGTTCGGCCAAAGACAATATTCCTAATTCTCCACTATTAGGGGAGATAGCAGTTATTTTAGGAGCAGATAATTCTTTTTGATCATTAACAAAGAAAGAAAAACGATAACTATCCTTATTATCAGTATTACCGCTATTTTCATGAAAAAAAGTAATCGGACCATCAGCTACGCTATCCCTATTTCCGTCCAAAGAATTAAAAGCTGAATCAATAATACCATTTAAATTGATCGCATCAGCCGCCGGATAATTTCTTTGATTATTGTCTTGGCAAGTCCGATAACCTAAAGGACCTAAAAAGCAATTTTTAAAAGGATTAAAAGCCGCACATTCCTGGTCACTGTCGCAAACTTTTAAATCAGCCGCTCTTATTTCAACTGCCAATTGGCTGTTAGGGGGCAGACAATACACTTTTTCGCCGCAGCCGTTTATACCGCATTCAATATCAGATATAAACTCCACAATCTTGTATCCTCCGCTTATCATAAAACGGCCGTTTAAATAATCATCAACACAAACTGAAGATTCACAATTATAAGAACGACATTGGGAATTACTAGAACAGGGACTCCCTTTTGGGAGACTGGCTATATCAGCATTTATCACCTTGATATAATCAGCCACCTCAGAAGCTGGACCAGATAAAGTAATTGGATTCATGGCCTCATTAAAACCTATTTTTATCACCGTATTCATGGCTGTATCCTTTTTATCTCTTATCTCATAGTTATTCTCTAAATCCGTGCCGCCGGAGAAAGGAACTAACTCCAAAGCGCTATTATTACTGGTTTCAAGCCTAAGATTATTACCACTACTACCTGCTATTTTAGCGGTTAAAAAAATTCGATTCCCGGAAAGCTGAACATTGATATCCGAATGTCCGCTTAATTTAGCTTGAATATTGGCAGCCTGTTCTTCTGTATAGCAATTCGTCTGATTAACAACTATATTATTGTTCTCTCCGGTAGCGGAAAATATATAAACTGTATTTCCCAAAGTCAAAGAATCAGCCTTTTGTTCTGGAATTATTTCTATTTCCCATAAACTTCCCGGTTCCCTGTCTTCTGATTTTAAACTGAAATAACCATTAAAATTAACTATATCTTGATCATTAAAATCAGCTATACCCAAAAGAGCATTGGTGTTAGCATTGAATAGCTGGGCTCTGTTGGGAGTATCGGCTGGAACGGAAACTTTAAATTTTTCTATCAAACCATGGTAATAAAGATCTACCTCAGCTTCTGGCGACACTGATAGAATTTCAGCCGGTTTGTAAACATTCGGACAATCTTTAACAAAAATTTCACCAGTTGCCGACGTAGCAGGAATAGAAATATTGGATAAATCCTGTTCATTGTCAGGTTGCGGATATAAATGACCGGATACTACTTGAGGTGGAGTTAAATCTAGTCTAGTGCTCACTTCAAATCCCCAATAAAGGTCACTAGTGCTACAAAATTGAAACATTGAAACTCCATTTGATTTTTTCAAATCTGATGTTACCTTAACATTATAATAAATATTATTTTCTTGGGATCCTAAATAATCTAGCGGCGTCAACACTAAAGTTTTTTGATCAGAAGAAACCGCAACTGCCACTTCTGTTATGTTAGTATTGGCACTATCTTCAGGGCAAGAATTATCGCAGGCATCTCCCAAACTATTTTTGAATAATCTAATAACTTCTGGATTGATTAAAGAACAAGCGCCATTATCGCAAGTACAAGCATCTCCATTTTGGTTAACGCAAACTGAAGATAAACCAACCGGTTCTTTAAAACTTATTATAATAGAGGTATTACGCGGCACATCCCGCTGTCCATTTTCCGGATAGACTGATTGTACAGAGCAATTACCTATCGCTCCCAAGCCATAACTTGACGACAGATTACTCCCCATTAAATCAAAACCGCTACCATTACTGTCAATAGTAGCATTGAATAACCTAGATATAATGAATGTAGTGATCCCCCAAGCAGATAAGGTAATAATTAAACCAATAATGCTATTTTTTAAAATATTTTTTGCCCGACTAATTTTTTCTTCTTCACCACCGGATGTCATCCATAAAAAACCGGCATAAATCATTAAAACTAGAATAATCAAGCCCAAAAAACTTAAAGCAATCTGAACTATACGGCCAGCAATAATCCTAGGATCACCTGCTTCCAAGCCAATACTTTTATTTACCTGTTCTAGACCAAAATCTTGAGCCAAAGCAAAATTAGCCATGAATAAAACAGCTATGATTAGAAAAATAAAAAAAATTATTTGTTTTCTTTTTAACATTTTAACAACTAAGAAGCTCTTTTAAAATGCTTCTTTTGCTGGTATAATTATCATGCTTAAATTATACCATAGGAAAAAGCAAAATAAAAATATATATGACTATAGATAGGATTATAAAAAAGTTCAAAGATAATAATCCGGGAGTAAAAACTGATATATTAAAAAAAGTTTTTGCTTTTGCTGATGAGGCCCATAACAGACAAATAAGAAAAAACGGAGAACCATATATTCAGCATTCTCTCCATACTGCTTATATTTTAGCGGAAATCAGAGCTGACTTAGCAACCGTGGCTGCTGGTATTTTGCATGATGTACCAGAGGATACAAAAAAAACTTTAGAAGATATAGAACAACAATTTGGAACAGAAATTGCTTCTCTGGTAAAAGGAGTAACTAAATTAAGTAAAATAAAATACCGTGGAATTGAAAGGTATCGGGAAAACCTAAAAAAAATGTTTTTAGCCATGACTAATGATTTACGGGTAATATTTATAAAATTCTGTGATCGTTTACATAATTTAAGAACATTGGATCCTCTGATTGAAGAAAAAAGAAAACGGATAGCGGCTGAAACTTTGGAGATATATGCGCCGATCGCCGGACTTCTGGGTATAGAGCGCTTAAAATGGCAAATGGAAGATATTTGCTTTAAATATTTGTATCCGGACAAATTCAATGAACTGGAATATGAATATGAAGTAGAGAAAAAATTAGAAAGGCAACGCTTCTTTCAAAAAGTCAAAAGCATCCTTATTCCTAAACTTAATGAAGCTAAAATAAAGTATAAAATAGAAGCGCGTTTCAAGCATTTATATAGTATCTTTCAAAAAATGCAGGGAAAAGACCGAAAATTTAATGAAATTTATGATGTCTTTGCTCTGCGAATTATAGTACCAACTATTGATGACTGCTATAAAGTTTTGGGGGTTATTCATACTATCTGGAAGCCCAAGCCCAACCGCTTTAAAGATTATATTGCTGTTCCTAAACCAAACGGTTACCGCTCGCTTCACACTACTATTTTTGGTCCTGAAGGCAAACCGACCGAATTTCAAATTAGAACTAAAGAAATGCATGAAGAAGCTTTATACGGTATTGCTGCCCATTGGTATTATAAGGCTAAAGGCAGTGATGAGGGTTACCAACAACCCCAATGGGTAAAAGAAATTATTGATATTCAAAAAGAGATTACTAATACTTCTGAGTTTGTAAAAAATATAAAGATGGATATTTTCCGCGATCGCATTTTTGTATTCTCTCCGCGAGGCGATGTCTTTGAACTACCAGAAAAATCAAGTCCGATTGATTTCGCTTATGCTGTTCATGGCGACATCGGAAATAAAGCTTCCGGTGTTATTGTTAACGACAAACTGGGAAGATTGGATCAAGAGCTTAAAAACGGTGATATGGTAGAAATTATTGTGGAAAAAAACCGCCAGCATCCTAATAAAGATTGGCTTAAATTCGTCAAAACCAAACGAGCACGCGATCAAATAAAACAGCATGCTAAAAAGTCAACCATAGAAAATATTAAACGCTTTATACCAGGAATAAATAAATAAAAAAGGACTATATTCAGCCCTCTCTTATATTATATTATTTGTACTAATACTATTTTCTTTTTCTTCCTTCTGGTAATTTACCGGTTTTTCTTAAAAATTCATTCTTTTTTTGTAAAACTAAACCTGACAAAGCTCTTTTTTTATTAGTACGCTTAGTTTTTTTCGGTTCCAAATGTTGTTTTGACCTGGCTTTTTCCAGCCTTTTACTATTTTTTAAACCACGTTTAAATTTTCTAAGAAAACCTTCAAAACTTTCACCTGGTTTTCTTTTAAAATCAGCCATTTAAATCCACCTCCCTTTCTATATTATAAAAATTATTTAAGTATTAATCTTTTTCGCCAAGCACTCTTTTATCTTTTTAAAAACTATTGTTTCTTGAGCGCCAGAATCAACATCTCTCATTAATATTGTTCCCTCTATTATTTCTTTTTTACCTAATATTAAACAGAATTTTGCTTTCACTTTAACAGCTTCTTCTAATTGTTCTTTTAAGCTATTAGTAATAATGGATTGACGGACATTAAAACCGGCGGCTAATAAATCTGAAGATAATTGCAAGGCCTTTAATTTAGCTTGATCTCCCAATTGAGCAATAAACACTATATCGTCTTCTTGCTTGTTTGTCAAAAGCGACTTATCCTTTATTTTAGCAATAGTCCTTTCAATTCCAATTGCTAGCCCAGAAGCAGGCATATCTTGTCCACCTAAATTTTCTATTAAATTATCATAGCGCCCACCACCGGCTAGGGCTAAGTTGCTAACAGAGCCATCTTTATTAACCGGCCAAAACTCAAAAACAATATCATTATAATAATTTAAACCTCTCACTAAATAAGGATTGAAATTATAACTAATATTCAACTCATCTAGAATTTCTAAAGTTTTAGTCAGATATTCACGGCTTTCATTTGATAAGCAATCAACTATTTGCGGGGCTTCTTCCCTTAATTTTATACAGGATTCTTGCTTGCAATCTAAGAGACTAAGACAATTTTTAGATAAGTTATTCTTGCAGATATTACAAAGCTTTGACTTTTTACCCCTTTCTTTATAAAAACTGGCTAATTTTGAACAATATTCCTTTCTGCATAAAGCATCTCCCAAACTGTTTATCTGTAGCTGGGCTTTGACTTCCATATTGGAAAAAAAATTATCAGCCATAACAATAAGCAAAACTTCCACCATCGGCTTTCTAATACCAATAACCTCAAAATTAAGTTGGGTTGATTCTCGATAATGCCCGCTTTGTAATTTTTCTCGGCGAAAAATCGGCCCCAGGGAAAACAAGCGAGCTATTTTATTCTCTACTTCTTGATTATTTTCTAAATAAGCGCGCAATACTCCTTGAGTTATCTCTGGACGAAGAACCGCTTTCTCTCCCTTGTCCCCTTCTACGCTATAGATTTCTTTATCATTGCTACCCCTAAAAGATTTTTTATATAAATCTAAACTTTCTAAAATTGGAGTCTTTATTGATCTAAAACCGTAAATTTTAGCCAAACGAGAAGCCTGAAAACTAGCTAAATCAAAACAGGCTTGTTCTAAATTAGAAAAATCTTTCATTCCTAATAAGCGTTTAGGAAATTTATCATTTTTTTTAGAAACTTTGATAATAGGTACCTCTGGCAATGTTTTTTTTCTTCTAGGCATATTTTATGTTAATATTTAGGCCAATAATCTTTGTTAAAAACTGTTATATTATCAAGGGGCCAACCGCGAAATAAAATTTTTCCAGTAATAAAAGATTTATCTACTGGACCAAAATTACGAGAATCTTTGGAAGCAGAACGATTATCCCCTAAAACAAAATATTCATTTCCCCCTACTTCTACTTTAATTTCATTATTACCATATGTATTTAAATTTTCTGATAAATAATCTTCATTTAACTTCAGGCCTTTTGGATACGATTCATTATAAATAATTATCTGGCCGTCTTTTATTTGCACTTCTTCATTAGGTAAACCGACTATTCTCTTAATAAAATACTCTTGAGGATTTCTGGGGTAACGAAAAACAATTACTTCTCCTCTTTGTGGTTCTTTAAAACGATAGCTTATTTCATCAATAATTAAATATTCATGATCATAAAAATTCGGCTCCATAGAAGCTCCTTTAACATAAAAAGGTTGAATAAGATAATAACGGACTGGTAAAATAATCGCTAAAGAAATACTAACTACCTTAATTATTTCCCAAATAAACAAAAAAAATTTGCGCATAAATATAAAGGTAAAAATCTTTAAATAAAAACAAGTATGAATAAGAATTATATTCAAATTTTAGTATAACAAGAAAAGAAGAACAAATCAAGCAAAAAAATAGTAAAAAATAGTAAAATTAAATAATAAACATGGCATCGCCATAACTGAAAAAACGATACTTCTTCATAATTGCTTCTTGGTAAGCTCTTTCAATATTATTTTTGCCAGCCAGAGCGCTTACCAACATTAATAAAGTTGATTTAGGTAAATGAAAATTAGTAATCAGCCCATCAATAATTCTAAAATTATAACCAGGATAAATAAAAATATCCGTCCAAAAAGATATTACGCTTAAGTCTTCTTTATTTTTTGTTTGCTTATCAAAAGACAATATCCTATCAGCTCCGGCCTCTAAAGCACGACAAGTAGTAGTGCCAACAGCAATTATCCTTTGACCGGTTTTTTTAGCCTCGGAAATGGCTTTAAGAGTATCAAGATTTATTTCTAAAAATTCACTGTGCATCTTATGATCTTTTATATTGTTTGACTTCACCGGTGCAAAAGTACCTAAACCAACATGCAGGGTTATAAATTTGATTTTTATCCCCTTGCTTTTAAGCTTATTTAATAATTGGTTACTAAAATGCAAACCAGCTGTTGGAGCAGCGGCTGATTCTGCTTTATCATCTTTAGCAAAAATCGTCTGATATCTAATTTTATCCATTTGAAGCGGCTGTTCCCGTTTTATATAAGGGGGAAGTGGCACTTGCCCAATCTTATTAATTTCTTCAAAAAACTCTTTTTGCACCAAATTAAATCTCACTAACCAAATACCATCTTTATTATCCTTTACAACTTTGGCTTTTAGATTATCTGACAAGGTTAATTCTAAACCAATTCTTACTCTTCCTTTTAACAAGCACTCCCAAACAGCCACCTTGTTCATATCTTTTTCTTTTCTTTGATGAAGAAGAATTTCTACTGTGCCGTTAGTAATGATTTTTTTAGCTATAAGCCGAGCGGGAAAAACTTTAGAATTATTCAGCACCAAAACATCGCCAAAATTTAAAAAATCAATTAATTTATAAAAACGGCTATGTATTATATTGCCATTACTTTTATTTAAAATTAAAAGACGCGACTGGTCGCGCTTTTTAACCGGCTTCTGGGCAATTAATTCCGGAGGGAGATTATAAAAAAAATCAGCAACTTTATACATCTTAAAGCATTTTTTCCTGATCTAGGGACTTAAATCCTAAATGTTTCAAGCCTAAATGAGTAATTATACGACCGCGAGGAGAACGATCTAAAAACCCTAACTGCATTAAATAGGGCTCATACATATTTTCAATTGTATCTGCTTCTTCACCGGTAGCGGCAGATAAGGTATTCAGCCCGACCGGACCGCCCTTAAATTTTTTAGCGATCGTTTCCAACAAGCGACGATCTACTGTATCTAAACCTAGTTTATCTATCTCCAGCATAGAAAAAGCTTCTAAGCAAGTCGGAAAAGTCAAAGTGCCATCACTTTTTACTTGGCAATAATCACGTACCCTTTTCAGTAAACGATTGGCTATACGAGGAGTACGGCGGCTACGAGCGGCTATTTCTTCTTTAGCTGGTACTTCCATCTCTATCTTTAAAATTCCAGCACTCCTAACAATTATCTTTTCAATATCCTCTGGCTCATAGAAATTAAGATGATAAGACAAACCAAAACGATCACGTAAAGGAGCAGATAATAAAGAAGCCATAGTAGTAGCGCCGACTATGGTAAAATGAGGCAAATCAAGACGCAAAGTACGAGCGCTTGGGCCCTTGCCCATTACAATATCAAGAGCAAAATCTTCCATTGCTGGATATAGTATTTCTTCAACTATTTTTGGTAAGCGATGAATCTCATCAATAAATAGAATGTCGCCCGGTTCCAAATTGGTTAAAATAGCCGCCAAATCGCCGCTTTTCTCTATGGCCGGGCCAGAAGTTACATGGATATTAGCCTCGGTTTCATTGGCGATAACATGAGCTAAGGTGGTCTTTCCTAATCCAGGAGCACCATGAAGTAAAATATGATCAATTGGCTCACTCCTCTTTCTAGCGGCCAAAATAGCAATTTCTAAATTTTTTTTTACTCTTCCCTGACCAACATAATCTTGAAAACAGCGAGGTCGTAAAGAATTATCCCAATTGTTGTCTTCTTGTTTTTCCCGCGGACTGATTAAACGATCTTCTGTTGGCATATATTTATAATTAAATCTATTAAATTTGTCTGAATTCACAGATATCCCTAAAATCACAAAAACGGCACATTGGGGTCGGAGTAGGAGCAAAATTACGTTTCTTTATCGCTTGCATTTCCTTTAATATCTGTTCCTTCAATTTATCTTTATCCTTGTCTTCGGCAGTAAATGATAATTTTTCTCCGCTCTCCAGATAATAATAGGTTAACTTGCCTACTTTTTTTTGTAAATACTCTTCCAAGAAAAGCTGGTACAATATTAGCTGACGCTTTTGCTTAAAATCAAGCTTTTCTTTTGTACTGCCGCTTTTATAATCTATAATTTCTAAACTACCGTCCGACAAACGATCTACTCGATCTATAGTACCTTTTATAACATTTCCTCCTATTTTAAAGGAAAATTTCTTTTCTAAAAAAATAATTTCTAACGGCGGATTAGTTTTGTAATCTTTCAGAAACCGCCTTAAAGCTAACTTTCCTTTTTGCTGATATTGATCCCTTTCTTCTTTGTTATTATAACCATCGGTTTGCCAATACTCCTTATAGAGCTCAATTAGTCTTTTCTCATTTATTAATTTTTCTTCGCTCCCTATTTCTTCAGAAAATAAACTCTTTTGCTTATTCTTCTCTCCACTTATAACTGGAAATAGAAAATTATATAAAGTATTATGCAAAGATTTCCCAAAAATCAAAGCCGGTTTATCAAAAGGCGCCGGTATTTTTAAAACAAAAGCAAATTTATACTGCAAAGGACAGGTAGAAAAAGCCGCCAATTGAGAAAAAGAAAATTGGGCCGGTAAGGGATAATTGTCCTTCTCCTGTCTATTTTTTACTCCCTCCTCTGAATTTACTTTAAAGAAATCTAGATCTCTTAAAAATTCCGATTGATAACTTGCTTGTGCTTCTTTTTCTCCTAAGCCCGGATCTAAGCCAGACTCAATAATAAAACGAGACGGTTTCTTTTCCCGCACCCCGCCATAATCTTTAGCCGAGCTTAGATAAAGCTCTTCTTTAGCCCTGGTCAAGGCCACATAGAATAATCTTCTTTCCTCTTCTAAATGGTCTTCTTTACCGACAATAATTTTTTCTTTTAAAAGTTGTTCCGGAATATTTATCTTTTCATTCCGAGAAATAGTAGGAAATTTCTTTTCAGACAGATTAACAATAAATACATATTTAAATTCTAAACCTTTAGCACCATGGACTGTCATTATTTTCACAGTATCATTATCAGCAAAATCAAGCTTTAAAACGCCGGTTTCTCCTGCTTCCAATTCTAAATTTATTGCCTCCAAAAAATCCTTCAGTTTCAAATCCGGACTGGATTCCTCTAATTTTTTTATTTTCTGATAAAACTGATTCAAATAAGAAAACTGGTCTAAATCGCGATCTCTATCTAAATTTTTCAATAAATTAGAATCATAAACAAAGCGAAGAAAAATCTCGGTAGGCTTGCTTTTAATCGCTAAACGAGAATGTTCTTCTATTAATTTAAGTAATTTTTTAATATTTTTCAGGCTAACAGCGCTTATGCCAGAAACTGAATTAATATTCTTCAAAGTCTCATAAAGGGACCAGACTTTTCTTCTTGCCATTTTATTAATTGCCACCATATCGGAATGAGATACCTTAAAAGCTTCCATACTCAACACTCTAAATAAAGCAGACGATTCATGATAATCATCCAGCAACCTAAAATAGGCTAAAATATCAAGAATAAGGGGCTTATAATACAAACCACGCCAGGACATAAATTGGTTGGGGATATTCTGGCGGTTCAATTCTTTAACATAAGCATCAGCTGTATTATTAGCCCTGACTAAAATGGCAAAATCCAGCCAATTCGCCTCTTTGTTTTTTTTATTCTTCTGCCAATATATATCTTTTATTTTAGAAACGACAAAAGAAACTTCCTCCTCCTCTGTCTTGAAATTAAAAAATTTAACTGCCGGACCATAGTTATTTTTATCTAATTGAATATTTTTCGCCTTTAAACTCTTATTTATTTTTAATTTTTCTTCTAAACGATTAGGATTATTATACTTAATAAATTCATGAGCGCGATCTAATATTTCCTGACGAGAACGATAATTTTCTATCAGTACTATCTCTTTAGCTTGAGGGAAATCTTCTTTAAATTGCATAATATTAGAAATAGAGGCTCCGCGGAATTTATAAATTGAATTATGAACTATTATTCCGTTAGCTGAAAAATTATGAGTTTTATCAACTTCTAAATCATAAATTCTAGCCTTTTTTGTTTTTTCCTCCCTTTTTATAATCTCTTCATAAACTATTTTCCCTTTAGATGTTATTGGCAAATACATGCCGGGAAAAATATTCTTAGCCGGTACTACTAAAGACTCTGAGCGCTTTGTCTTTGTTGTAGTTAAATTCATTTTAAGATCAATAATTTTTCCTGCAACCGGCTGCAATTTTTTAGCAATAGCGCCTAAAGCTGATAAATTATTATCTCTGACTCTAAGTTTTTTTCCCTTTTTGATAGGAGACATTTTAAAACCCAAATTTTCTATTTGTGAAATAAGCTGCCGATTGCTCGTTTCTAAATTAAGCTCATGAAAAACTTGTGAATTGGATGAAAACTCTTTTTTACTATTTTTTGATTTATAATAAGTACACATTTCAATACTTATCCTTGCTTCTCCTTTACCACCTTGCTTAATGGCTAACGAAGTAAAGGGTGAAGAATTATAATCAATATTCAAATCCCTAAATAAAGCTCGCGCGCCATTATCTATTTTTAAACTTTTTTGCAATTTTTCTAAGTAAAACTTTTTATCTATAATACTGCTGCCTTGAAAATCAATAGTTGGTATTTTATATTTCAAAGATAATAAGACTTCATTGAATTTAGCCTCTTCTAAAGAAAAATAACAACCAATAATCAAAACATTATCAATTCTTTTTTTAAATTTCAAAATAGTAGCCAAACTATTACTAAGGCCAATGCGCCAGCCCAGATTCTGTTTGAATATCAAATATACATAATAATATTTTTTATTGGCTATTTTAGATATAAAACAAAATAATTTATGGTTGTCTGTAACGGTCAAGCTTTTTCCCGATTTAAGAAAAAAAGTTATAAAATTAGTTTTTTTAATCGCGCTATTTACATAATTAACGCCGGAATAATTTATATGCCCTTTACCGACGGCCGTCACTACTTCATCGCCGGGTTTTATACGATTTATTGTTTCTTCACCTGTTTTTGTAGAAATAATCGCATTTGCGGGCAAACATTGATCATCGTCACCTGTAACCAACAGATTATTTTTTGGGGCAGCGAGCAATTTAACCAATTCATACTGAGCTAAATTAGTATCTTGAAATTCATCTACCATGATATATTTAAATTTTTCGCGATAATATCGTAAAATATTAGGCCTATCTCGAAATAGTTTGATCGTATAAATAATCAAATCGCCGAAATCCAAAAAATCATTTTCTAACAAAAGCTGGTTATAGGTATGATAAGCTTCAGCTAATTCCTTTATTCGGCTTGTTTCCATCATATCCTCCCCTTTGATTAGATCAGCAAATTTGCCTCTCTCTTGATCGTTTTTTTTGACAGTAATATTTTTTTCTCCTCCTAAACGCTGATCTTGATCTGATTCCAGTTCTTCAACATAATGCAGATATTCCTCTGGACTGATATCTTCATCTTTTAGACGAGAAAAATGTTTTAACAGTTCGGAAATAAATTTGGTAGGGTTTCCTAAAGGACGATAATAATCAAGTTTGAAACGAGTCAAATTCTTTTTTATGAGCACCCATTGATCAGTATCTGAAAGCAATTTAAAACTAGGGGTAAGTCCTATTTCTAAAGCATGCTCCCGTAATATTCTCTCGCCAAAGCTATGAAAAGTGCTTATCCATAAATCTGTATAGCCATAAGGCAAAATTTTGTCAGCCCGTTCCTCCATCTCACCAGCGGCCTTCTCTGTAAAAGTGAGGAGTAAAATATCATCGGTTAGCACTTTCTTTTCTAAAATCAAATAAGCCAAGCGTTCTATAAGAACGGTTGTCTTGCCGGTACCGGCGCCAGCCACTACCAATAAAGGACCGTCAAGATGAGTAACCGCTGAATTTTGAGCTTTATTTAATTTTGCTAAAATATCAGGCATATTAATTGTGAATTTATTGCTTAAACCCTAATCTAAATTTATCTGCAAACGGCCATTTTTTATCTGGCTTTTTATCTCTTCTTCAATATTAGACCAATTTGTAAATTTTTCCAAAAAAACTGACCTATCTTCATTTTTTATAAAAATCGCAGCTGATTTACTTGATTTAAAAGGAAATAATAATATTATTATATTATCGCTTGAAACTATAAATTCGAGAGCCAACCCTTCTTGGGTATCGGCAGAAAAATATTGATCAAAAATAAAATTGCCTAATGAATAAAAAATTGGCCGCTCCTTGTATATCTCCAAACCTTGAACAACATGAGGATGATGGCCAACAATAATATCAGCGCCAGCATCTATCAAAATCCGACCAATTTTTTGTTGATGGGGAGTGAAGTAATGTTCGTATTCATTGCCCCAATGAATATTAATTATTACAATATCCGTTTCCTGTTTGGCTGAAGATACTAAATCAAAGGCTTCTTCTTGATTAAAATTATTATAAACCATCGCCAAACTTATCATGGCCACTTTTTTGTCCTTAATATTAATGTCTTTTCGGGAATACTCATTAATTTGAGCATCAGGTGCTCCGCTATAATAAAAACCTAAATCTGACAGATTTTTTCTGGTTTCCTGTAATCCTTTGTCTCCTTGATCATTAAAATGATTGTTAGCTAAAGCAAAATAATTAAAATTATAATCTTTTAATTCAGCCACTTTTTCTGGAGAAAAAGCAAAATCATATTTATTAACCGGCTTATAATGAGCTCCATCTTTAGTAACCGCTCCTTCTAAATTAGCGCTGATAATATCCCGACCAACAAAAAAATCTTCATCATCTTCTATCAACCCAGCTAGCAAATCAGCCATTGTCTTGTCTTCTAAGATTGCGGCTACATTCCGATCCAGCATTATATCTCCAAAAAAAATAAAATTTAGAGATTCGCTAACAGTTAATAATGATTCATTTCTTTCTTCTTTTTTATCTGATTGATCAAAAAATTCTTCTGATTTCTGCTTACTGGTGCTAATTAAGCTTAAATTATTATAATCAATTTGGCCGTTATTATTTAGCTTAACAATATTTACTAAAAAAATACCGGCTAAAACCGCAATAAATACAAATGACAATAAAATTAGCAGCTTAATTTTATCCATATATAAAACCCCATCTTTTACTAAAAATTAAACAGATTACAATTTCAATATTTTGGTAAAATCTTTACTCTTAACTCGGCCGATAAGGGCTAAATTTAAACCTTGGTTAACAAAAATATGGCGTGCAGTCGCTTGTAAATCTGAAGGAGTTATTTTTCTTATCCTATTTAAAAAAGCTGAGGGTGACATAATTTTAGAACGAGACACAACTTGGTGGCCATACCAATTCGCTAAATTATCACTAGCCTCCATTTCTAATGTTATCCTCCCCTCCAGCGTATCTTTGGCTTTTTTTAACTCTTTCTGCGAAACAGGATTGTTTTTTAAACGGCGATATTCAGCCAAAATTATTTTAATTGCTTGCTGGGTCTTTTCTGTAGGAACACCGGCTTGTGTATTTAGATAACCGGAATCAAGATAAAATTCCGTGCCAGTCTTCACATAATAGGCCAAGCCCTTCCTCTCTCGTAAACTAATAAACAAACGGGAGCTCATTGCCCCTCCTAAAATAAAAGCTAGTAACCTAACCGCTATTTCTTCTTGATGATTTATAGGAAAAGTTCTAACTGCTAAAGCCAAAACTACTTGATCTATATTTTTAAACACGGCCTTTATCTTAGGTTTTTTCTGGCTGTCATCAGTTAGAGCTTGTTCTTGAAACTTTCCTTGATTCATTTTCTTTAAAATATCAATTCCTTTTTCAATGTCCTGTTTCTTTAAACTACCGGCTAATATCAAATTGGTACTTTCTGAGCCATATTGCTTTTTTAAATAATCAACAAAATTAGAACGCTTAAAACTATTGATATTTTCCTTAGTGCCAATAGTATCCCAACCGGCCGGACTATCACCATACAAACAATTCTCCAAAACATCATTAATATGCATCATAGGATTATCTTGGTACATATTTAACTCTTCAATAATTACTCCTTTTTCCCTCTTAATTTCCTTAGTATCCAGCCTAGGATTTAACATCATATCACCTAAAATATCTAAAGCTTTATTCAATTTGTTGGTCGCCGCTTTGACAAAATATCCGGTATACTCTTTGCTGGTGAAAGCATTAAACTCACAACCCAGGGCATCCAAGGCACTAGCTAAAACTAAGGTATTGGGATATTTCTTGCTTCCTTTGAAAAACATGTGCTCTAAAAAATGAGAAATACCGTTATTTTGTTTATTTTCATGACGCGAACCGGTTTTAAATATAAACAAAGCAGTAGTGGTTTTCGCTCCAGAATCAGGAACAGTCAATAATATACTTTTATTTGACAATCTAATTTTTTTATATTTGTCCATAGTAAATAAATTTTAATTTAATTAGCTTATTTAATTAGCTTATTTTAAATCTAACATATATTTGGTATAATTTAAAGAAAGGGAAAATTATGGTTTTAAATTAACAAAGTATTCTATGAACTATAAAATAAACGACAAAAATTCAATCATCAGTCATGGTCGCTTTTATAAAATATCCCGGGTTAAAGATTTGCCAACTGAAGAAAAACCCCGAGAAAAACTATTGATTAATGGCCCCGGATCTTTGAGTTCAGCTGAACTTCTTGCCATAATTCTGGGAGTGGGCACTAAAAAAGAAGAGGTTTTTTCCATGTCTTTAAGAATATTAAGAGAATATGGAGAAAAAGGTGTTGCTTATCAAAAAAATCCAGAAACAATAAAAAAAGATTTGAATGTCCCTATTGCTAAAGCTTGCCAAATAGTAGCCTGTTTTGAACTTGGTCGCCGCTTTTATCAAAAAAAACCAGGCGGATCAATTACTATCAGAACTGCTAAACAAGCTTTTGAATACTTAAAAGACATGGGTAGATATAACAAAGAACAAATCCGCGGACTTTACCTTAATACTCATTACCAGCTAGTTCATGATGAAGTTATATCAATCGGCACGCTTGATACCGCTATATTACAAGCACGCGAAGTTTTCCGACCAGCTTTGGAATATGCAGCCGTGGCTGTTATTATTGCTCATAACCATCCTTCCGGAGTTATAAAAGCAACTAAAGCTGATACTGAAATAACAACTAAACTGATTGAAGCTGGAAAAATATTAGATATTGAGCTTCTAGATCATTTAATAATTGGTAAAAATAAATTTTTGAGCATTATTTAGACTTATGACAAAAAAATATCAAATTAATAATTTGGTGTTAATGGTAAAAGATGAAAGTAGTGTTAAATTCCATATTTCTCAAAATGATTACTTTGGTACGATTGCTACCATTATCAACTTAATAAAACAACAAATTGAAAAAAATCCGGTTAAATACTCACCGGATTTTAAAAAAACTCTTAACAATTTGGAAAAAGACTTGTTATGGTTACAAAAAAGTTATCAAATTATTCCCAAAATAAAGAAGAAAAACAAAATACCGAAAGGCAAAGAAAAAAACCAGTGTTCAAATAGCATTAAAACTAAAAGGGAGGAAATGATTGCTAAAGAAAAGATTTGCCGCCTACCGTCTCTAATTAAAAAGACAAAAAAGAATAATAAAGACAAAAAAGCAAATAATCCATTTTCTGCTAAAACCAAAATAAAAGAGTTATGAACCGGCTGAATATAATCATCTTCTACTTGGTTCATAAGGGCTATTTTTTTTACATAATTTCCTGCTCCAATCCCAAAAATAGGATTCTTTATAATCAAATCTCTAGCTGATAGAAATTGATCAGAACGCTCAGAAACCGAAATTTGCTCCAATCTAGTCTCAGCCTTGAAACGAGTAAAAACAAACTCTTGATAAGGGAAGAGAACAGAAACAAAAAAGAAGAAAGAAAATAATATCAGAATGAGAAATCTGCCCATCACCCAATTATCTTCCTTTTTCATAATAGAAACAAATAATATAATTAAACCAATAAGATAAGCTACCCAGGCGACACGAGAAAAAGTAAAAAACAGGGCGGCTAAAGAAACAAAATAATTCACAAACAATAAAAGCAAACCGCTAGTTTGAATATTAGAATTAATAATTTTTTTTCTAGCCAACAAAAATATGGATAAAAGCAGAGTTAATGCCAAAATTCCGCCTAAAATATTAGGATGATCTAAACCGCCATAAGCTCTAAGCCAACGGCCGGAAGCTGTTTCTACAACTGAAGTCCCTAAAGTTTGAGCATCATGCTCAGCTAGACCTAAATATTTATTAGCAAAAGAACTTTGTGTCAAAAACTGATATATCCCCAAAACAGAATGAAGGAACAAACTAGTTAAAAAAACATAAATAGCTCTCGTCCTATTAAGGCAACTGTCTTCATAGGCAAGTTTACTAAATCCTTCTCTTAATAGATAAAAAAGCGCCAATCCGCCCAAAAGTATAAAAAAATGATAAGCAGCTAATAACTTATCATCGGCAAAAAAGAAAGATATTAGAAAAAAAAGTTCAAGTCCTCCTAAAAAGTACCATATTATAGGGGATTTATCATCTTCTCTCTTTTTAATAAGCTGGTAAGAAAAAAAACAAATAAGCGCTAAAAGTAAAACTAAATAACTGCCATAAAAGCTGACTTCATTGAAATTATTTACTGCCGGTCGCAGAATTAACTTTGACTGCCAAGGAAGCAAAAAAATAAATATAAGAAAAAAAATTTCAGTTAAGGTTTTTAAAAATTTCATACTTTTTCAAATTAAATATTTCTCGGAAATAACGACGCCTTTCTCTTAGGTAGAGCTTTAAAATATCGTCAGTTATAACTACACCTTTAGAGAAATTCATAGCTTGGCGTAAAGCTGGCGGTATTATTTTCAATTGAATTTTTTTAGCTAAATTCTCCCAACATCCCTTTGCTTTATTCTCTAATCCTTTATAATCAAATTTTTTTTCTCCTTTGTTTTTAAAATTATCATTAATTTCTAGAAACTTTCTCCAAATTCCCGAAGAATCATATAAGAGAAAAAGTCCGCGCCGCCAATAGTCAAAATAAGGATCCTGATCCGGCAAGCTTAGAGGACGCAGATCTAAAGCTGCTTCAGAAATATAAAAACTTAGGCATATTTTATCTTGTTTGCGCCGACTAGTTGGACGGCTATTTAAAAGTTTAGCGATTCCAGCGCAAAATAAGCGACTACGCCAAAGATAATTTTTCTTGGTAATAATGAAAAGATCAATGTCTCCTCTCAAGCACCAATTATGACTACCTATGAGATTAGCAGCGGCAACCATCATAACTCCGGGAAATAAGGAAAATAAACGGCTAAAAAAACGGGCTTTCTTTAATTTAGCAACCGAATAATTATAACGGCGATTACGAATATTAATAATTTTTTCCCGACCAAATAAAAAATAAAAACAATATTTCTGTTGTAAAATATTTTTATTTACTAACTCTTTTAAAGTATTTTCAATTTCTAATAATGATCTTTCTTTATCTAAATAATGCCAGATCTCCCAAGCTGTTAACGGAAAACTAAATAAATCTAAAAAAATGATTGGCCTTAAAATGTTTTTGTATATTTCTTTTTTCAAATTTTTATTAATCATCATTTTTAGGACGATCAATTTCTAAAACCTCCACTTGAGAATTATCGCCGGTAATTTTAGTTACATCTTTATCTATTTTCTTAAATTCCTTATAAGCGTTATTATAATAATTAACAGTAGTAGCCATGCTGCCGCCTAATTTCTTCATGAATTCGTCATAGCTTAATAAATGCTTGCTTAATTTTTCAATATTAATTTTTATCTCTTTAGCTTTTTCTTCAATCTGCATCGCTTTTAAGCCCTGCAACACGGTCTGTAAATAAGCGAGAAAAGATGTAGGAGAAACTATTATTACTTTCTTTTCCCGAAAAGCATATTCTATTAAATCACGAGTATTAGCTTTGATTGCTCCAATTTTATTAACCAATAAATCATAATAAATGGCTTCAGAGGGAATAAACATAAAAGCGAATTCCATAGTTTTTCTCTCTGGCAGCACATATTTAGCAGTTTCATCAATACGCGTTTTTAAATCTTTTTTAAATTGCTGTTCCAACTTATCTCTCTTATCCTTATCATTTTCTGCTAAAATACGCTCGTAATTTTCCAAAGAAAATTTAGCATCTATGGGAATAACTTTGTCTTTTATAAAAACAACTGCATCAACTATTAAATCTGCTCCTGTCTTTTCGTCTTTCCCCAACTTATACTGCATTTCATAAGAATTGGGAGGTAAGACATTTTTTAAAGTTTCCTCTAAAAAATATTCCCCTAAAACTCCTCGTTGCTTGGGATTCTTTAAAATATCTTGTAAATTTTGCAACTGGGAAGAAAAATTAATCACCTGCTTATTAGTTTCATCCAGTTTGGTTAATTTCTCCGTAACATCACTGATTAAACGAGCTGATTGATTGGTAATATTCTGTACTATTTTAGAAGTTTGGCTAAACTGTTCTTGATTACTACGATAGGTCTCTGATAACTTACGATCGAGTTCCTGCTTTAATTCTGAATTCTGCTGAAATAAATGATTAAGGCGTTCCATTAAAACACCATTTTTCCCATCATTTCCCTGGCCTTTTTTTACTAATAAGAATATCACTACGCCTAAAGCGCTGATAATTAAAACAAATAAGAATATCATTAAGGAAGCTTCCATATTATTTAAACCCAAGTTACGCCAGCAACTCGGTCGTTATCTGCTTTAAAGCGCATAATCTTCACTCCTTGGGTAGCGCGCCCTAAAACACTAATTGCTTTAAAAGGAGTCCTTATGACTTGACCTTTTTGCGAAATTATAATTAAATCTCTATTTTCCATGCTATCGGCATTTATCAAGAAAGCGTTAACAATATTTCCGGTTTTAGGCGTTATTTTAGCAGTCTTAATGCCGCTTCCACCTCGGCCTTGAATTTTATAGGCGTTAAAATCGGTCCGCTTACCAAAACCCCTGGCCATAATAGTCAATATCTGATAATTTCTTTTTTTGTCTTTATCTGTTTTTGCCACCCCCATACCAATAACTAGGTCGTCTTGATGCAGACGAATACCAATAACTCCGGAAGCTGACCGCCCCATATTTCTAACACCGGTTTCTTTAAAACGAATAGCTTGGCCCTTAGCGGTAATAAGCTGAATATGATCACTGCCAGAAGTGGGTTTTACCCAAATAAGGCGATCATTTTCTTTTATTTTTATGGCGATTAGGCCATTGCGTCTAACATTTTTAAAATCATTAACATTTACCTTCTTTACCACTCCTTTTTCTGTGGCAAAAAATAAATACTTACTAAATATTGCCTTATCCAAAGGTAAAATTGAAGAAATTTGCTCACCGCTCATGAGCTGAAGAAAATTAACTACCGGTGTTCCTTTAGCCACTCGGGAAGATTGAGGAATTTCATAAATTTTAAGCTTAAATACTCGGCCTTTAGTAGTAAAAAACAAAACATCATTATGGGTAAAACTGGTAAACATAAACTGGACAGTATCTTCCTCTCTAGTAGTCAATCCCATTACTCCTTTTCCGCCTCTGGCTTGAACTTTAAAAGTATCTGGTTCCAGACGCTTTATATAACCGTCTCTAGTCATCATTACAACCGTTTCTTCATTAGGAACTAAATCTTCCATACTAAATTCACCTACCGGACCAGGGGCTACTGTTGTTCTGCGTTTATCCCCAAATTTGTCAGCCAATTCTTTCAACTCTTTTTTCACTATATTTTTTATCTTTAATACCGAGTTAAGAATATCTCCTAATTCTTTTATTAACTTCAGCTTGCTCTTCAATTCATCCTCAATTCTCAATCTTTCTAAATTAGCTAAATTCTGCAGACGCATTTCTAAAATAGCCACTGCTTGACGTTCTGATAATTTAAATTTCTTGATTAAATTAATTTTAGCCACTTCTTTATCTTTTGAAGCTTTGATTGTCTTTATCACGGCATCAATGTTCTTTAGGGCAATCATTAACCCTTCTAAAATATGAGCTCTGTCTTTAGCTTTATCAAGATCAAACTGGGTACGCCTTCTTACTATTTCTTGGCGATGTTTGATATATTCTTCCAATATCATTTTTAAAGTTAAAACTTTAGGTTGAATACCATCAATCAAAGCCAACATATTTAAATGAAAAGTAGTCTGCAAAGAAGTATGTTTATATAAAGCATTGAGTATTTTTTTAGGATAGCAATCTTTTTTTAATTCAACTACTATTCGAATACCTTCTTTATCAGATTCATCGCGCAAAGCTCTAATGCCTTCAACTTTTTTATCTTTCACTAAATTAGCAATTTTTTCTACTAAGTCGGCCTTATTAACTTGATAAGGAATTTCAGAAATGACAATTTTAAAGCCGCTGTTTTTTTCTTCCTTTATTTCCGCCTTGCCGCGCAAAACAACACCACCTTTACCGGTAGCGTAAGCAGATGATATATCTTTTTTATTATAAATAATCCCACCGGTGGGGAAATCCGGACCTTTAACAAATTGTAATAAATCTTCAGTGCTGGCCCCGGGATTATCAAGCAAATATTCAATTGCCTGCGCTAATTCTCCTAAATTATGAGGCGGGATATTGGTAGCCATGCCAACAGCAATGCCCATAGTTCCGTTTAACAACAAATTAGGCAATTTGGCTGGCAATACTGCTGGTTCCTTGTAACTGCCGTCAAAATTAGAGATAAAATTAACTGTATTTTTCTCTATATCAAACAACATTTCTTCGGAAACTGAAGAAAGCTTAGCTTCGGTATAACGCATAGCAGCTGCATTATCGCCATCCATAGAGTTATGAACGAAAATTCCAGCATTAAGAAGGAAGTTGTGAGTATTATCTACAGTGATATCATAGACATCTTCCTTTTTTTTCACTAATTCAACCAATTTTACGGTATGATTATAGGTCTTTGCTTCTTCAATTATTTTATCAAAGTTGTTAAAATATCCTAGAGCATTTTTAAGAGTTGGGGCGCCATTTTGAACTCTAAATTCCTCATAAAGGCCGGGGGTAACATTTTCATATTCCTCAAGGAGATTATGAACATGTTTCAAAATTTTACTTCTAATGATCTGCTTCTTGTAGGCGAGATTTCCCAAATTTGTTCTTAAAGACCAAACAGTTATTCCGGCTGTCTTCTTCATGTGATAAGGGTATTTCTTAAAATATTCTTTATTTTCTTTTTGAATGGCAGAAATCGCCTTTTTTCTAAATTCGGGATCTTGCCACATTTTCTTAACCCTACTTACAATTTTCTTTCTAAACTTTTCACTTTCCCAAAGTTTTTTATTGAGTTTTTTAATCCTTCCCATTCGAATTATATTGTCGAAATTGTTATTTTCTTTATTAAAATCTTTATGATGTCGAACCTGATCGGCTGATTTTTCATATTTCCCTCTTTCAAGGTTCCGCCTATTAGTAAGGCGGTGAATGAAATTCCACTTACCCGAGAGAGGTTGCTGAATCATTGGGTAACCAATTACCTCTGGGTCATCGTCTTTATCAGAAAAACGAATATAGCCGGGCATAAGAGAATCGTCAGGATTTAAATTTTGAGCTTCCCGATATTCTCCGTTCCGAAGCATAAACTTATGGTCAGGAGTACATTTCAATTCTCTACCATTATCTAAAGTAATTTTAACTAATATAGTTGAATTTCCGGTTTTTCGAGGTTTTTTAATTTCAGCTATTTCTATCTCCCCGGTCTTATGATTGAAAGTGAAGGTATAATTTTTCTTACCTTCTTTATCTTCTTTTATTAACTCTTTAAAAGAAAGACTCCGGCCGTCGGTAAGTTCAACTTCAGTATCACCAGTAAAGCAGCCAAAATTTCCCTGACCGTTAACTAAAGGATAACGCATAGCAAAATTCTGGGCCATTCTTACCATGGAATCATAAACAGCTGAATCCCCATGAGGATGATATTTACCTAAAACTTCACCAACTACAGCGGCAGATTTACGAAATTTAGTATTAGCCCTCAAACCAATATTCCACATTGCATATAAAATACGACGATGGACAGGCTTTAAGCCATCTCTGACATCGGGTAAAGCTCGAGAGACGATAACGCTCATAGCGTAATCTAAATAAGATTTGCTCATTTCTTCGGTTATCGGCTGATTTTCTACTAAGCCAAAAATAGTTTGGCGACGAGATGCAATCTCCTCAACTTCTGATTTAGCATCTACTTGCTTTTTCTTTTTTGGCAAATCCTTATCTTTATTTTTTTTATCTTTAGTTGGCATATATAATAAAACTAATAAACTTTTTGAGTTATCCCTTCACAACCGGGAGGAATTTCACAAGAAGGGGCCTCGCCTATTGTGGGCATACAATTTACCCACTCCGGACAATTAATCGCCTTTGAGCTGGAATCTTTCTTGTCAGCTCTTTCCATAATATTTCCCAATAATTCTTCAGCTTCTTGTTTTAATCTTTCACTATCAGAATCTGGCAAAACCACTTCTTCTTGGCTATCGTCAAAGCCGGAAATAGGCTCATTAATAATTTCTTTTAATTTATCAAGATCATTACTATTATTTGCTTGACCAAAAAAATTAAAAGTATTTTTCAAATTGATTATCCAAAAAGAAAAAATAATTACTGCTAAAACAAATACGCCAATTCGCATTATAAGCGCTTTTTTGTTTATAAAAAATTTCTTATTCTCTTTCTTTGGCATAAATTTTTTATTCTCTTATCCCATCTAAATTTACATCGTATAAAATTTTCTCTGTTACCAAATTATATTTCAATAGTTCACTTTCTTTAAACCAAATATCTATCTCTCTTTCAGCTTCTTTTACTTGATCTGAACAATGGATAAGATTCCTGACCGCCCGGCTGTCAAAATTAGCTAATTCAAAGGAATCAATAGTATAATCTCCACGGATAGTGCCGCCGTCTGAAGACAATGGTTCAGTAGAACCCACCAATTTTTTAACAATCCCCACTGCTTGGTTGCCCTCAAATACCATTATTACCACTGGACCGCAGGTCATAAAATTAACTAAAGCGCTAATAATGTCTCTACCATATTCAATTGCTTCTTTTTCTATTGGTAAACCAGCAACTTTACGATTTTCTACAACTTTATTTCCTTTATTTAAAAGCCATTCATTATCTTTATAATAATGTTTGCGGCATTGATCTTCTTCAACCATTACCAGCTTTAAAGCAACCAGCTTTAAACCAGTATTTTCAATTCTTTTAATGGTTTCGCCGATTAGGCCACGTTGGACGGCATCCGGCTTCAAAATTACTAAGGTTCGTTCTCTTTTTTTACTCATCATAATTTTTCTTTAAATACTTAATATTACTAATTCCATATCTTCCTGAGGAAGATCTTTTTTAGAAATTTTTAATTTTTCTTCCTTGCTTGGCTCTATACTCAGCTCCTTAATAAATTTATCAACCGGATCAATATCTAATTTTAAACCGTCAATCTTGTAATGCATGGGTATTACTATACGAGGCTCTATTTGTGATATAACTTCTACCGCTCCTTTAGCATCAAGAGTATATTTACCTCCCACCGGAACAAATAAAATATCAGTGCCAGCCAATTTTTCTAGCTGAGCATCGTTCAAAGAAACACCTAAATCGCCCAAATGAACTATAGAGATATCATCTATTTCCATCCTATATATAATATTTGGTCCGCGCAAGGCGCCTTCTTTATCATCATGATAAGAATCAACTCCCTCTACTAAAACGTCTTTTACATCATATTCACCAGCACAATCAATTATAAAAGGATGTCCGCGCAAGGCGCTAACATTATTATGATCGCTATGATCATGAGAAACTGTAATTATATCCGCCTCACAATTCGGCGGTTTTAATCCAATTTCTTTGTTAAACGGGTCAGTTATTACGGTAATTCCGTCCGAACCCACTTTATCTTGTATCTTAAAACAAGAATGTCCCTGCCAAGTAATAATCATATTAATAGATATAACAATAAAAACGGGCTTTTTTACCCTATTATAATTATAACAAAGCTGACCCTCGCGGTCAACCGTCAAAAAAAAATTATTTTATAAAATAAAAGAATTTTTTATATAAAAAAGGGGCTGTTTTAACAGTCCCTTTAAATTATTTTTTTTCTTCTTATCGGCTATAATTAGTGACAACAATATTATCTCTGCTAACCGATACTTGATCAGCTCCCCCTCGACTTCTGGCTAAAAGTGGACGCCTTAGATCGTTAACAAGTAATATTAAAATTGCTTGCGTCGGCAATCCTTTGTTATCCTTATATTGGATAGGAATAATATTCCAACCCAAATATAATTCTAATTTTTGCGGATAATTAGCCGGTATAACAGTCCCTCGCGAAGCACCTTCCGAAATTATAAAGTCAAAAGGCAACTTAGAAACTAAAGTTTTTTTAATCACTTCGCCGCTATTTGCCTTCATTATATCTTCCGGTAAGAATTCAAATGCTGTTTGGCCTTCGGTAACAATCTTATTAACCAGGGCCCAAGAAAAACTCACTCCAGTTTTTGTGGCATCATTTTCCGCTGCCAAAAAAACAGGAAAAATAATTTCTCCGGTTTTTAAAGTAACAGATTTTTCTGATTTTTGATTTGGTTTTAAAGCCAAGCCCCGGAAAGGATCAGCTGGTACGAAAATACTATAATCCTGCAACTTATTTTCCGGTGTGACGGTGACTTCTGACCACCAGTCACCAGCAAATACAGTCCTTCCTAAATAAAAATCTGTAGTAATGGCACTTTCAGTTTTAGCTTGATTAAATTTGTCAGCTAAATCTGAATTTGGACTGAAATCACGGATAATAACCTGTCCTTTTTCTACCTGACGAAAAATTTTGACAGGTCCTCTTTTTTCTAAACCTTCATAATAAAATACCTCCATAGCGACAACTTCATTCTTTACCGCTAAATTAACATCTTTAACCACCCTTGATGGTATGCTTATACCCTCAACTTGGATAATCCCTTTAGTGGCATTGGCGACTTTAACTTGTCCCCAAATTAAACCGGGTAATAAAATTCCGAATAACAACAATAAAAAATTTTTCATGATTACTATTTTTTTGATTAATATAATATTTTTTTAAAGAACTCTAATAATTACTAAAAATTAAATATTTGACTGTAAACTTTATCATATTTGAATATTTCTGTCAACACACACTGCGGTACTGTAAAGGTTAAATAGAAATGTCCTACTTTGGATTATTTAGAAATGTCCTACTTGGACAGATTAATTAATTATTAAATGTTCTGGTTTTTTGATATTGA
>CAYSJA010000032.1:0-4474 GCA_964431235.1 uncultured Gammaproteobacteria bacterium | reverse complement strand
TCTACCAGTAGTTAAACGAATATTTCCATCATATAAATATACATTGGAAAAATCATTAGCTGAACCAATACCACTTCTGGTAAAAGTAACAGAATTAATAGTAACTGGGCCATCAGCGGCTGCAGTAAAGTTCACTTTAGTAAAAGGAACATTAACAGCTAGAGTTGGAACTGATTGTGATAATGGAGTCATAGCATTTAAGCTAACCATTAAACCAGAACCAGTTACAACTGGACCAACAGTTGATCCACCTTGTGAAGTCTTAACTAAACCAGCCTCCATACCAGTGATATTATTACCACCAGCAGTTAAAGTATTAGTTACAGTTAAAATATTCTTCATCCAGAAGCGGTTAGCAGCCATAGCTGCTTCGCTTGCAAATTGGCGATAGTTAGTTCCATCCCAATAATAAACAGTAGCGCTGTCAGCACTCTTTACTAATGAACCAACCGGCACTTGACCAACTGTCAAAGGAGCGCCAATAGTATAATTAGTGAAGAAAGAATCAGCTAAGTCAACAATTCTCTTGTTCCAATTAGTTCCAAATAATGTAACTGCATTAGCTTCGCTTACAATTGAGCGTAAAACACCATTTGGTTCGACTGCATAAACAGTCGGATCGGTTGTAATCTTCACGAGCGTTGTACCTGGTCTCATAGTAACGTTGCCACCCAAAGGATAGCTTTGTAATTCAGAAGCTGGAATGGTTACCACGCCACTGAAATCTGCGTACCAAGAGAAATAGGTTGATTCGTTCGGAAAGACATATCTCTTGCCATCTTCGCCTAGGTAATAAACAGAAGAAAGACCTTCCATTTTAATCAAATCACCTGCAGAAGCAGCTGCTTGAGCCGGAGCTACAGCAACACCACTCATAGCGATGACTGATAATACCATTACGCTGACGACTAAGAATTTGCGTAATTTGTTCATAAATAATTTTTAATGTTCTTTCTAAATATCTAAACAATAGTAGTTTAAATTATTTAAAAAGAAGTAATTGTTTAATTCTTTGTATAAATTGATTTTTTATTTTACTAAAGAAATACATCAACCGGAATCCCGCCTCAACAATAAGTGTTGGTTTAAGGCGATATCTGACTGATCTTAGCGATAAGTTCTGCCAGCTAGCGCGTGTTACCGGCTTACTGGTGAAAAGCTTAGTTGATCTAATTCTTGTTCAGATTTTTTTAATCAATTTAATTTAGAATTAAAGTAATCTAAATTTTTAAGGATGAACGATCTCTTATTTAAGAGACTCGACCTTGAGTAAGTTCATCAATCCGTAAAATACGGATTTGCTAACTTGCCTTTTTTAGTAAAGACAAACTAACAAACGCGCATTTTAACTTTTTTATACTTTTGAAATAACCGACGAATTTACTCTATTTTTTAACGATTTCATTTCGGATAGCGTCCCTCACGCTCAGTCTAAAAAAGGCTTAAGGCGAAGGCCAGCCGATCTCTAAAGTTAAAGTTCTGCCAGCCAGGCGCGTGTTGCCTTAGGCTGGAGAAAAGCTTAACCGATCTATTTTCAGTCTTCCCTTTTTGAATAAGGGAAAATTTCGGCTGTTAGCTTGAAAGAATATTTAATTTGTAAGGGGCAAATCGCCTCATAAGAGGTCGACCTTTATTGATTTGCTGTCCAGCCATCCCTTTTCCTTTTTAAGGAGCTGGGAAAACGCGGACTTGTTAATTTATCTCATTTGACATCTCCGTGGTAGGATGAATTAATTCTTCCCATCAGGATCAAGCAATAAAAGAGATAAACTAACAAGTACACGCTTAGCTGCTTTTTTATTCTATGATAATTTGATTTAATTTTTCAATAACTTCTTCATGCTTTCCTTGAACAAATAATTTTTTAATTTCTTCAATCACGGATTTTTCTATTTTATTATTTTCTGCCTTTTCTATCATTACTCCTATTATTTCTTCAGTTGAGCTGGAATCTAATTCGTTTTCAATTTTTATGATCTCCTGATTAGATTCAGATTTAAATTCTTCACTAGCATCTTCATCGGTTTTAAGGTCAGGATTTTGTTCAATTTGTATTCCCTGCTCTTCTTTATAATCACCATCAATAGCAATTAAAATTTCCTGTTCATCTTCTTTGTTTTGATCTTGATTATTATTTTCCTCCGAACCATCTTCTTTTTCTACTTTTGATTCTGGTTTTAATTCCTTGTTATTATCACTTTTTTCTTTCCCATCATCTTCTTTTTTTTCATCAATCATTGCTAAACTGGCTATTTTATTTTTTACGGTTTCCATTTCTTCATCAAAATTTTTATTTAATTTATTTACCTTTTCTTGATTAATTTCGTTATTAAAATCAGGATTGGCTAAAATTTGATTAATATCTTTAGCATGATTGACGGCAAATTTAACCGCCATCTTATTCCTAGCTTGGGAATTCAAAACAGTATTTAATTTCGCTTTCTCTGAAATTACTCGAGCGATATATAAAGAATCATTGGGCTTAGCCTCGCTAAATAATTTATGTCCGAATACGCTGGAGCCGACAAGAATTATTAGAAATATGAATGAAGCAAAAACAGGTTGAGCTGAAGTTTTGGCTAAACTTTTGAAATTAATATAAAATATTTGCCAAAAAGATAATTTGTTAGTGCCGGAATTAGCGATTTGGGTTAAAAAAAGCTCCCGATTGTCAACTAACCACTTAGCATCGGGGCTTATATTTTTCAAATTATTTAGTTTGGCGATTAAATCTTTTTCTGCCATACGCTTTAATATACGTTAACTTTGCAAAAATGTTACAGTTTTTTTTATTTATTATTTTCTGTCAACAAATCTTTTAAAGCTTTAAGAGCCCGATGGGTTAAAACTCGAATATTACCTCTGCTTTTGCCAGTAATATCAGCTATTTCTTCCAATTCAAGCTCATTGATAAAACGCATGATAATTATTTCCTTATATTCTTCCTTTAAAAATGGCAATTTTTGTCTAATAAGTTCTATATTTTGTTTTTGATCTAAACGTTCCTCTTCATTGCTTTCGCTCGCTATTTCTATATTATTATCATTTTCCAAAGATAAAGTCTTAACTTTTCCTTGTTCACGGTAATGATCAATAATAGCATTTCTGGCTACTTTATAAAATAAAGCCCGTAAAGTTTTAGCATCTTTAAGGGTATTATTTTGAATATGGTTCCAGGTTTTAAGAAAAATAGCCGAAGTTAAGTCTTTAGCCTCTTCTTCACTGCCTATTTTAAAATAAACAAAACGGTAAATATCAGAAATATTATCATCATAAGCTCTAATAAATACGTCCTTATCCCGCTTTTTTAACCGATCAAGGATTTGTTTATTCTTAAATTTTTTTATTAGATTAGCTGACATTGTTTTAACAAAAAATAACGGGAAAAATAGACCCCGCTAACAGAAAAAATGTTTTCAAACTAGAATTATTTTAACATAATAAATTAAGAAAAGCAACTTTTAAAAATTATTTTAGACTAAATAAATGATAATAAAAAAAATAAAATATGGGAAAAATTTAAATTATTTTATATTTTTTTTATTCTTGACTTTTTAAGAAAAAAAGTTTAACATTTATAGACTTTAGTCTATATTTATATGGACTTAAGTCGGAAATTTTCAATTATTATTTTATATAATAAATACTTTAGTCTAGAATAGTATGGACTTAAATAAAAAAGTGACTAAATCAGATAATAACCAAAAGCTTTTTTTAATTACAGCCAAGCAGACTATTTGGCTATCTGTTTCTGAAGCCGCTTCCTTGGGCGGGGTTGGCGGAAAAACAATCAGACGAGCTATTAAAGATACTAACTCCGGGCTAGTTTTTAAAATTGTTAAAAATCGTTATCAAATAGAATTTAGATCTCTTATTATATTCATGCACAAAAATACTAAGCTAAAAAATAAATTTCTGCAATTTGGCTTGGGGCAATATGTTGATTCTTGGCAAAAATGATAATTTATTTTTTTATCATAAAACTAAAAACCACCCTAGATTCCGTTAGGGTGGTTTTTGTATATAAGGAAGTAATTTTTCCTTATTAGGGTTTAAAGCTATTAAAGAACAGCGTCTTTTACTGCTTTAGCTAGACGGAATTTAACTACAGTTTTGGCTGGAATTTTAATAGCTTCACCAGTAGCCGGGTTACGTCCTTCTCTAGCTTTCCTTCTTACCTTCACTAATTTGCCAAATCCAGGGATAATGCATTCGCCGCTTTTCTTAACTTCACTGTAAACAACACTTGCCATGTTTTCCATGAAGTTGGCAACTTCTTTTTTATTCATGCCAGCTTTTTCTGCTAACGCAGTAATCATTTGTGATTTTGTCATTTTTGACATAATGTTTGCATGGGATCCTTTTTAAACTGACAGCAGATTAAAACAAATCCCTATTTATTATTAATCAATGTTTACAAGGTTATTATAACACACTTAAAAAAATATGCCAATAAATAAAGAGTTTTATTTAT
>CAYSJA010000031.1:0-32156 GCA_964431235.1 uncultured Gammaproteobacteria bacterium | reverse complement strand
CAGGATGAGAACCTGATGTCCTAACCACTAGACGAAGGGACCATAATTAAAATTTTATAGTTTTTTTATTTCTATTTCAATATTTGACCAATAAAGTTACGATGTCCGCTTAGAAAATCAGAAGCTGATAAAATTTTACCATTTTCAGCCTGTAATTCTAATATAATTAAATCATCTTGTCCACAGCGTATAGCGAGTTTTTTATCTTTTAAGTGAACTTGGCCTATTTTTATAGCTTTTTCTTCTTTATTTTTTGTTTGTTTATTTTTTTCTACCTTAGCCCTTAATATTTTAATTATTTTGTTTTCCTCATTTTTAGTAAAGGTTCCAGGCCAGGGGTTAAGTCCTCGTATTAATCTATCTATTTTATTAGCTGGTTGATTCCAATTTAATCGTCCATCTTCTTTTTTTATTATTTTTACATAACTAGCAAAATTATTGTCTTGTTTTTGCGGAGTAATTTTTCCTTTTATCCAATTTTTAAGGGTAGTTGGTAGGATTTCTGCACTTAATTGTGATAATTTATCATGAATTTGGGGCAGAGTAGATTGATTATCTAAATCTATTTTAAATTGTTTTAGAATTGGACCAGTGTCCATACCGGCATCCATTTTCATAACTGTTATTCCAGTTTCCTTATCATTGTTTATGATTGGAGCATTTAGGCAAGCAGCACCACGATATTTAGGGAGAAGGGAAGCATGGATATTGATGCAGCCATGGTTAGGTATGTCTAGAATTTCTTGGGGAATTATTTTTCCATAAGCGATAACAACTATCAAATTCGGTTTCAGTCGACGGATATTTTCAGTTTCCAGTTTTATTTTTTCTGGTTGAAAAATAGGGATGTTATATTTAAGAGCTAATTCTTTTACCGGCGGCGGTGTTAATTTTTGTTTTCTCCCTTTTGGTTTATCAGTTTGGGTGAAAACAGCAATTATTTTAAAGAAATTATCTTCAAGTAGTGATTTTAGGCCAGGTAGAGAAAATTCCGGTGTGCCCATAAATATAATTTTTATTTTTTTGTTTTCTTTTTTTGGTCTAGACATAGCTGGGCGTTATGGTATATTTAAATTAGTTTAAAAAACCTTATGCTGACAACTTTTTTTAATTTTTTATTAGGGATAACTCAAAGCCTGGGTTATTTTGGTGTAGCTCTCTTAATGGCTATAGAGAGCTCTTTTATTCCTATGCCCTCGGAAATAATAGTCCCGCCAGCTGCTTATTTAGCCAGCCAAGGAGAAATGAATATTTGGTTTGTGATTATTGCCGGAGTAGTTGGTAGTTTATTAGGAGCAATTTTTAATTATACCCTTGGTTTTTATTTAGGGCGTCCGCTTGTTTATAAATTAGCCAAACATCGTTTGGCTAGATTCTTATTAATAACTCCGGAAAAGATAGAAAGGGCAGAAAAATATTTTCTTGATAACTCAGTTTCAGCTACTTTTATCGGTCGTCTGATTCCGGTTATTCGTCAATTAGTTTCTATTCCGGCGGGTTTTTCTAAAATGCCTTTTTCTCGTTTTTTGCTATACACTACTTTAGGATCATTATTCTGGGTGGTGATTTTGGCGGCTTTAGGCTATTTTATTGGTTATAATCAAGAACTTTTAGCTAAATATTATCAGGAAATATTTTGGGGATTTTTGATTATCGGATTTTTATGGTTTAATTGGCGGATTTTTAAGATAATCAATAAAAAGAATTCCGTTTAGATGGTCAACTTCATGTTGTATAGCTCGGGCTAGTATTTTTTCTGCTGCTAGAGTTTTTTTATTACCATTTTCATCTAAATAAACGCAATTTACTTTTTTATGGCGTGCAAGTGGAGCGAATATAATTTCCCCTTTTTCATTAATAATTGATAAGCAACCTTCCTCTTCTATTTCTTTAGCCCAGGATTTTTTAGTTATTTTTGGATTGATTAAGAATAAGTTTTCATCTCCGTTATTTATTACTACTGCCTGTATATTGAGCCCGATTTGGGGAGCGGCTAATCCAGCGCCATTATTTTTTATCATAGTTTCTTCCATATCCAAAAGTAATTGCTGTATATTTTTACCGGTCAATTCTTCTTTTTTTATTTCCCGTGATTTTTTTCGCAATATTGGATTAGGGTGAAAAACGATATTTAGTAATTTTGGCATATTATTTTATTTTATTTTTTATTTTTTTTGTTGACGTTATCTATTATTTTAAAAAAATATTTCCAAAGAGCGCCTTCTTGACATAACTCTTTAGTATCATTTATTGCCCTTTCAATAACATCAGCTGGTAAATCGCGGCAAACTTTGAATACAGCTGAACGTTTAAAGTTAGGTACAAACAATTCTTTTATTACTTTAAGAGCTAATTCTTGCCAAGCATAAGCAGGTGGTTTAACTAGTGGTTTTTTATTTTTAAATATTTCTGAAAAAGATTTAAAATTATTGTCAATTTTGTTTTCTTCCATAATATATAAATAATTGTTACTGATTGCTTCTTTTTCCAAGTTTAAATTCAGATTTGTTCGCTAGTACAAACTCCAAACTTAGATATCCGACTCCAAAATCAGTTTGGTAGGCGAAAATGTTTGGTTGCCAATTTTTTTCTTTGAGGATTCCCAGCATAATAGCAATCGGTTTCAGCCCGCATTCACTAGCACCAAGAATCAAGCGTTTGTCCATGTTTAAAATATTAGAGATGGCAGTTTTAGGGTAACTTAAATATTCAATAATCTTGTTATCAAATTTAGATCCTTTAGGGGAATAGCCGCCTGGAGATTTTCTCATTAAACGATGGGAAAGATCGCCGGAGGCAATAATGGCAATATTTTTAGGACTTTTGTTTAAAATTGGAGCTAAATTAGCGCCAAAATTTATTTGTTCTTCTAATTCTAGTTTTTCTGCCGGCGCTAAAATAATAGCTTTATTTTCAAGTTCTTGATTTTTGAGTAGATATAAAGGAATGCTACTGCCATAATCAAGAACAGGTTCAGATAAAGATTTGAGAGGATTAGTTTCTTTCAAGGAATTTTTTATTTGATCAGCTAAAGGAATGTCCCCTTTGATTAAAATTTTAGAGGGAATAAAGCCGAAATCCTGAAAATTTATTTCCATTTCCGGAGCACAGTTTATCAAAAAATAATCTGCTGAAGGATGATTATGGGGCGATATTATAATAATAGTTTCAATATTTCTGTTCTTTAATTCAATTTTTATTTCTTGATATGCAGCTGTAGTTTTTTTCATTAAGCTATTATTAGCTTTACCAATCTCCGGGATTAAAAGGGGTGAATGAGGCAGGAAATAGGTTTTTATGATAGGCATATTATTGGATTGATTCACCCAGTGGATACTGGTATAGAACTTTAGAAGAAACAGTAATTATATTAGTCGGATTATAGCCAAGATCATTAAATACTTTTTCATTTATAAACATTCTTTTGGTGCCGTTTGATATTAGATAGACAGTTGGAAAGGAACTGGATTTAAGTAAGGTCCCATCAGGGAATAATATTGGGTCAACATCAAAATATTTTTTAAGTATTTCCGGAGAAACTTTAATTAAATTTTGATTTTTAAATTTAGTTTCCAAGAATGCCCTGTCTAATAAAGGTGCTTTAGTTCCGTTTTCTACATAATAAACGCCACCGGTAGTTATATCCTGCAATAGAGCCCCGGTTACGTAGGTAGAAGTAGCAGTAATAGCTTGACCGATAGTGTAGCCGGCTAACTCAGCTTGGCTGGCTGACTCTATTTCTGTTTCATGAAAACCAATGGCGCGAAAAGTTTTAAAGCTATCAAAAGGGCGTTTTTCCTTGCCAGCTAAAAGATAGATTGTTTCATCCGGAGTTTGGACTAATGAGTAGTCGGGAAACTTTATATTTTCTCCTTGAGAATAAGAATTAAGAATTTCTTGATTGGTTATTATGACTTGCTCTGGAGTGAAGCGAGAGATAAAAGAGGCATAGTTGATAAAAGGTCTTTTCATTCCATTTTCTATTAACCAGATTCCGGGATCATTAGCTAATTTTAATAAGGATCCGTCTGAGTAAATTTTAGGTGAAGTTGAAGTCATTGTTTCCGGAAAATAGCTTTTGAGCAGCTTATAGATATTATAATTACCGTTAAAGACATGGGGTGTATAATTATATAAGGCAGCAGTGGCTTTGTTTTGCGGAGTAACAGTCAGATTTTGGTTGGAAATAGTGCCATAGGGGTTAGTAAAAATATAAGTTTCCCCCATTTGGTAATTATAGCGGTAAGGTTCGTTCATATAAGATAAAAATTGTAAAGCAGCGCTATTTATTTGTTTGCCAAATCCTTTGTAATAAGGATTGCAAGTCCAATTATCAGGACAGCCATAACCAGTAGCCCAATCTAAGCGTTTTTGGCTGGGATTGGAGTCTTCAATTAAGCTGGATTCTTTTTGGATGAGAATCAGCATGAATTTAGGGCTGATTGTTTTAATAGTTTGGCATTTTAGTCTTTTTTCCTCTTCAGTCGGATTGTCGCTTAAAGTTACATTGTCACAATTAAAATTACGATTAGTAGCATCGTAGATTATTTCCGCCGCCGTTTTCATTATGCCATTGTTGTTAGGGGCAATATAATTGGCTAAATAGCTATTTTTGCTTTGTAGAAAGTGTTGGATATCGGGCAGAGTCATAGAATCGGTGTCTAAGATATCCTTATCTGATATTATATAATTAGGATCAAAATTAGAATCAATGTTGCTTTGTGCTTCAGATGAATGTCCGGGGCTTAATATAACAATAAAGGTTAAAATTAAAGCGCTTATAATTAGGATGTTTTTTTTCATTTTGGTTATTTTTAGAATATAATTCAAGTTTTTACGATTTTAATTATAGTATATTTTATACTCTAAAGCAATTTTAACTAAGTTGAATAAAACCTAGCTAAAGCGTAACTTTATTTTATTTTTTAGGAGTTATAGCTACTTTATTTTTATTATCTAGATTTATTTTCACTTTAGCCCCTTCTTGAATTTTACCTTCGATTATATCTAGAGCTAACTCATCTAAGATTAAGTTTTGGATTATTCTTTTTAAAGGTCTTGCGCCATAAGTAATGTCATAGCCTTCTTTTGCCAGCATTTTTTTCACTTTAGCTCCTATCTTGATATTTATATTCTTATTAGCTAGTCTTTTTTCCACCTTTTTTAATTCTAAGTCAACTATTTTTTCTAAAGCTTGCGGTGATAAACTATGGAATAGAACGATCTCATCAATACGGTTTAAAAATTCCAACTTGAAATTATCTTTTAGTATTTTATCTATTTTTTCTTTCATTTCTTCCATCCTAATTTCAGAGCTTGACTTTCCGCTACTGTCAGCGTTAAAGCCGATAGAATATTGCCTTATTATCTCATTACCAAGATTGGAAGTCATAATAATAATAGTATTCTTAAAATTTACTATTCTGCCTTTAGAGTCAGTTAAGCGCCCATCGTCAAGTATCTGTAAAAGGATATTGAACATATCTGAATGTGCTTTTTCAATTTCGTCAAATAGAACTACGCAATAAGGGCGGCGCCGAACTTTATCAGTTAATTGTCCGCCTTCGTCATGGCCAATGTATCCGGGCGGTGAGCCAATAATTTTAGCTACCGAATGTTTTTCTACAAATTCGCTCATATCTAAACGAATAAGAGATTTTTCATCATTGAACATGAATTTGGCTAGAGTTTTAGCTAATTCGGTTTTTCCGACTCCAGTTGGACCAACAAATAGAAAAGATCCTATAGGTTTTTTTTCTTCATTAATTCCGGCTCGCGATCGTCGCAGGGCGTTAGCAACCGCTTTAATAGCTTCTTTTTGACCGACAACTTCCTTGGTTAAAACTTTTTCCGCTTCGCTTAATTTTTTTATTTCATCTTGAAGCATCTTGTTGACCGGTATACCAGTCCAACGGGCAACAACCCTAGCGATATCTTCTTCGTCAACTTCTTCTTTTAATATGCGTTGACCTTTTTTTTGAATTTTTAATAACTCTTCCTGGAGGCCATTTATTTTTTTTTCCAGATCCGGAATCAAACCATATTTTATTTTAGCTACTTCATTGAGATCCGCTCCTTGTCTTTGGACAATTTCCGCTTTTATTTTCAAATCTTCCATTTCTTTTTTAGATTCTCTGATTTGCGAAATTATATTTTTTTCATTATTCCAATGAAGTTCCAACTGGTTAGATTTTTCTTTGAGTTTGGCTAATTCTTGATTAATAGTTTTTATCTTTGAAGATTTTTTTTCAGTTGTTATCAATCCGGCCTTATTTAATTCCAATTGGCTAATTTTCCTTTTCAGCTGGTCCAATTCTTCGGGCATAGAATCTATTTCCATACGCAGAGAAGAGGTGGCCTCATCTATCAGATCCACTGCCTTGTCAGGTAGGAAACGATCATTGATATAGCGGCTGGATAGCTTAGCCGCTGCTATTACTGCATTATCAGTGATACGAACGCCGTGATGGACTTCATATTTTTCCTTTAAGCCACGTAACATGCTGATAGTATCTTCTATATTAGGTTCGGCTACATAAATAGGTTGAAATCTTCTTTCAAGAGCAGCGTCTTTTTCAATATGTTTTTGGTATTCTTTAGTAGTAGTGGCGCCGATGGTACGTAATTCTCCTCTAGCTAAAGTTGGTTTTAACATATTAGAGGCATCTATGGATCCTTCTGAAGCGCCGGCGCCGATTAGGGTATGAAGCTCGTCAATAAAGATGATGAAGCGTCCTTCTTGAGATTTTACTTCCTTTAAAACCGCTTTCAAACGATCTTCAAATTCTCCTCTAAATTTAGCTCCAGCTATTAAAGCCCCCAAGTCTAAAGTAATAATTTCTTTATTTTTCAAATTTTCCGGTACATCTCCGGAAATTATTCTTTGCGCTAAACCTTCAACAATAGCGGTTTTGCCAGTGCCGGCTTCGCCGATAAGAACGGGATTATTTTTAGTGCGGCGTAGGAGTACCTGCATAATACGCCTGATTTCAGTATCACGTCCGATTACCGGATCTAATTTTTCTTGCCGAGCCATTTCTGTCAGATTAGTAGTGTACTTTTCCAAAACCCGAAATTTATTTTCTGGGAAAGGATCGGTTATCGTTTGCGATCCACGTAAATCTTTAAGGATTTCTTTAACCTTTTCATATTCAACTTTAAATTGTAATAAAATATTTTGGGCTGGAGAGGGTATACCGATAAGGGCTAAAAAAATATGCTCAGTGGAGATAAATTCGTCATTCATGCCGTCAGCCTCCTTTTTAGCCCGATCTAAAATAGCGGCAGTTTCAGCCGTTCCGGATACAGCTTGAACCGGCCCATTGACCGGATTAACTTTGGCTCTAGGCAAGCTTTTTATGACGGTAATAGTTTTTTCTTCTATCAAATCAGGATCTATTTTTAATTTTTCTAAAACTGGTTTTACCAAGCCTTCACTTTGTTCCAAAAGAGCTAGGAGTATATGTAGGGCTTCTATATTGCTCTGGCCGTAGTTAGAAGCGATAACCTGAGAATTTATGATAACTTCTTGAGATTTGTCGGTAAACTTATTAAACATATTTTTATTTACTTTAATTTATTTTTGCCTTATTTTATTAGCAGTCTTTATATTAGAGTGCTAATAGTATGATAATATAGAGCAGTTTTATTGTCAATATTTTAAAGATTTTCCAAAGATTAAATAGAAATGCTCTACTTGGATATTTTATTTAACCTTTACTTTTTTAAATTTTCAAATTGTTATCATTTACTTTTTATGGTAAAATAAAAATAAAGATTTAACTTATGTTCAAGCATAATTTTTTGACTTACGGTAGTCAAATAATTCTAAAAATTATCGGAGAGATAATCTATTTTCCTATTTGGTGGTATAGCTTGGGATTAAAGGAAACTATTCAAAAAGGATGGCACTTTTGGTTACAGCGGGAAAAATCATTAGGTTTCAGGATTTGGCTGAAAAATATTTTTGTACCAATGTACGGCCAATATGACTGGGCTGGGAGAATTATTAGTTTTTTTATTCGTTTAGTGCAGGTTATCTTTAGAGGGGTAGTATTGCTTTTTTGGTTGGCTATTTTTGTTTCCAGCTTTTTATTATGGTTGTTATTTCCTTTACTTTTATTTATTGTTTTGTTTTTTCAACTAGGAATTTCGTATGGAGCATAATTTAATTGAGCAAAAATTAGAGTTCAGCGAAGATAGTGCCGGTAGTGGGCAAGGAGCTTGGTTTTTGGGGCGGTTTTTATATTGGCAGAAAATAATCAAAAAATCTTTAATTGCTTTAGATAAGAGCCGGCGGCAGTTTGATAAAATTTTAGGTTTTTTTTCTTGGCTTTTAATATTTGCCGGCTGGGCTTCTTTTTTTGTCTGGTTCTATTTAAATTTGGAAGTTTTTTTAGGAGATGTTTCTGAATTATTATTCTTTTGGGCCAAGCCAGATCCTTTAGTGGCTGTTTTTCTTTTTTCTTTATGGTTTGATCTATATCTTTTTTATAAATTTAGCCAACGCAGAAAAAAGACTAAACGTATAAATTATCGTTTTTTTGAAAAAGAGAAAAAAGAGGCTAGGCGCTATAATATAGCTAGAGCTTTAGATCAAGAAGCTGATATTGTACTTGAGGATGCTTTTATGCTGGCTTCCAAAGTTAGGCAGCAAATTGACATTATTCATTTTTTTAGAGCTTCTTTAAAGAATAAGAAAGTTCAGAGTCTATTAATACGTTTGGATATAGACGCGGAAAGATTAGTGTCTATGGTTGACAGGCAAATAATAAAATCATCAGAAAAAGAAAGGCAAAGTAATAGCGAATTATCAGATAGTTTACGGGAAGTTTTTATTTCTGCCTTTGTTAAATCTTTTTATGAGCAGGAAGATGGCGTTGATGTTTTAAATATAATTATTTTCTGCTGCCAGAAAGATAAAGTTTTGGAGGAAATTTTATATGAATTGGAAGTCGATGCTGATAAAATTATAAATACAGTAGCTTGGTTCAGAGTTGATAAGCTTTTAAGAGATCGTTATCGTGAATATAGAAAGCTGTCTTTATTTAAGCCTGGATCCGGCATGAATCGTTCCTATACGGCTATAGCTACTCCAACTTTAGATCATTTTTCCCATGATCTTACTTTGAAAGCTAAGGCCGGAGGTTTTAATTTGTGTGTTGGAAGAAAAAAAGAAATAAACGCTATTTTTGAAAATTTTATCGGTGGACATAATGGCGTCCTATTGGTTGGTCCCGACGGAGTAGGGAAGAGTACTATTATTGGCGGATTAGCGCAGATGATGGTAGAAGAAAATGTTCCCAAGTTTTTGAAAGATAAGCGTTTGGTGGAAATAGATGTTTCTCGCTTGGTAAGCGGTGCTGATCCGGCTTTAGCTCAAGAAAGACTGTTAGCTTCAATTAGTGAAGCTAATCGTTCGGGTAATATAATTTTATATATTGATAATATTGAAAATTTAATTGGTATTAGTGCCGGCAGTAATGAGAGTTTAGATTTATCAGAAGTATTAGCCGAAGCCGTTAGCCGTGGCCATATATTTTGTTTGGCGTCGGCAACAACAAAAAATTATGCTCTTTATATTGAAAATAGAGCTTTGGGAGCGACTATGACTACAGTGGGGGTAAATGAGCCTGATAAGAATTCTGCCATTCAAGTTTTAGAAAGCCGAGTCGGATTCTTGGAATCAAAGTATGATATCTATATTGTTTATAGTGCGATTGAAAAGGCGGTGGAGATGTCTACACGTTATTTGCGCGATAAATCCTTGCCTTTAAAAGCTGTAAATTTATTGGAAAAAGCTGCTCTCATCACTGCCAAAAATAGTCAAAATAATCCAGAAAAACCTTTTTGTTCTAAGGATGATGTTGCCATTGCTATAGAAGAAATGACCGGAATTCCGGCCGGTAAAGTTAAAGAGGAGGAAAGTAGTAAGCTTCTTAATCTTGAGGCAGAAATACATAAACGCCTAGTGGATCAGCAAGAAGCTGTCAAAGCGATTTCCGCTAGTTTACGTCGGGCTCGCACTTCTTTGAAAGATAGCCATCGACCGATTGCCAGCTTTTTATTTTTAGGGCCAACTGGTGTTGGGAAAACCGAGTTAGCTAAAACCGTATCACAAATATATTTTGGTAGCGAGAACTATATGATCAGATTGGACATGAGCGAATATCAGCATCAAGACAGTGTCAAGAAAATGATAGGAGATGTAGGCGGTAGCCAAGGATATTTAACTGAAGCTGTCAGAAAGAAACCTTTTTCTTTGATACTTTTGGATGAAATTGAGAAGGCGAATGCAAATATATTAAATTTATTTTTACAACTCCTTGATGACGGACGTTTAACTGATAGCCAGGGAAGGACAATTAGTTTTTCTGAATCGATTATTATTGCTACTTCCAATATTGGTGCTAAATTTATCCAGGATAGCATAAAAGAAAAAAATGATTTGGGCGCTATAAAGCAGGAATTAATAGATAAGTATGTAAGAGAGAGAATGCGCCCGGAACTTATTAATCGTTTTGACGGTATTATTCTTTTTAAACCTTTGAGCGAAGAAGATATTTTTAAGATAGCTACCCTGATGCTTAAAGGTATTAAGAATAATTTAGAAAATAAAGGGATTGACTTAAAAGCAGATAAAGATGGGGTGATGATTTTAGCGCATCAGGGTTATGATCCTAAATTCGGTGCTCGGCCAATGCGACGTTTATTGCAAGAGAAAGTTGAAGATGTGATTGCTAATAAAATATTATCCCAAGAATTAAAAAGGCGCGACCAAGTATTAATTGACAGCCAAGCGCGGATATTAATAAAAAAAGCTAAAAAGCTTTAGATGTTTATAAAGAGCGCGTCTTTATTTAGTGGTAAATCAAAGTTTTATGGAATATATTTTACCCTTTGCGGTAAGCTTTTCTTTAGCTTTAATTCTAACAGTAGCAGTAAGAAAAATTGCTTTACGCTTTTCTATTCTTGACCGCCCGGGAATAAGGAAAATACATCATCAACCTATTCCTCTTTTGGGGGGAATAGCGATTTTTGCGGCTTTTTTCATTAGTTTATTTCTTTTTGCCGAGCGATTTTTAGCCGGTAATTTGGAAATTAATCATTTATTAGGGTTTTTTATTGGCGGATTAATAATCATTATTGGCGGATTTTTGGATGATAAATATGATTTGCCGCCAAGGATTCAAATTATTTTTCCATTACTGGCAGTATTGGCAGTTATTTGGGGTGGCGTGGAGATAGAAAAGATAACTAATCCTTTAGGTGGCCTTGTATATTTGCAAGATTTTTTTCCTTTGGGGCCAATTATGATTTGTCTGTGGCTTTTGGGCATGATGTATACCACAAAGCTTTTGGATGGTGTAGATGGACTGGTAAGCGGAATAGGTGCTATTGGCAGCTTAATAATTTTTTTGTTCACAATAACTACCAGTTATTACCAACCTGATATTGCCTTAGCTGCCTTACTTTTAACTGGAACAGCTCTTGGTTTCTTAATATTTAATTTTCATCCAGCCAAGATTTTTTTAGGAGAAAGCGGATCGCTTTTTTTTGGTTATACCTTGGGAGTTTTGTCCATTATTTCTGGTAGTAAAATAGCTATCGCCTTGCTTATAATGGGTATTCCGATTATGGATGTTTTCTGGACGATTATAAGGCGTTTTTTCCAAGGCAAAAACCCCTTTAAATTTGCTGACAAAAAACATCTTCACCATCGCCTATTGTCTTTAGGCCTCAGCCAAAAGCAGACAGTATTGATTTTCTACAGCCTGGCTGCGATTTTTGGCATAAGTGGCTTGTTTTTACAAAGCCGAGGAAAATTTTTTGCTTTACTCATTTTAATTGTATTAATGGTTTTCGTAGTTTTGTTTTTTCAGTATTTTTCTTTCTTTAAAGAAAAAAGAAAGCCCAGTTTATTGCTTCATATTTGTTGTGCTCCCTGTGGCACTTATATAAGTCAGAAAGAACTGATGCCTAAATATCGTTTAACTTGGTTTTTTTATAACCCTAACTTATTGTCCAAAAAAGAATACGATAAGAGGCTTTATTATGTAAAATTAATGGCCAAAAAGTTACAGATTCCTTTAATAGAAGCGCCTTATAATCATCAGAATTGGCTTGAAAAAATAAAGGGCCGAGAAAATGATCCGGAAAGAGGCGGACGCTGTTTAATTTGTTATTTTGATAGGTTGCGCGAAACCGCCCAATTAGCTGAGAAAAAAAAGTTTGATTTTTTTAGTACTAGTTTGCTATATAGTTTTTATAAAGATAAAAAAGCGATTAGACGTTTAGCTTCCAATTTGACGTCTAGTTTTACGGTGAAATTTTTATCAGAAGATTTTCAGGCAAATGATAATAATTATAACAAATCGCAGCAACTGGCCAAGAATTTAAACATTTATCGTCAGAAATTTTGTGGTTGTGAATATTCAATCGGACAAAAAAATGATAGTAAAAAATAAATTAATTTTTTTATCAGTTATTTTATTATTTTTAATTTTTATTTTTAGTAGTAATAATTTTTTTAGTCCAAGAGCTTTGGCTGACGTTTTGGATACTGACGGCGACGGCTATAGCGATGTTGAAGAAATCGCTGCTGGTTATTCTCCTTTTAATCCCGAGCCGGTCAAATTTTCGGTTAGTGATATGGATGGTGATGGCGTTAGTGATTATTTTGAATACATTTTTAACACCAATCCTTTTTTAGCAGATACTGATAGCGACGGTTATGGTGATTTTACAGAAATTGATAATGCCTATAATCCGCTAACAAAAGAGCCAAAAAAGTTGCCAATCAGAGTGGAAATTAATTTATCACCTCAAACAATGTCCTATTTCGTGGCCGGAAAAAAATGGCGAGAATTCCCGGTTTCTACCGGCAAGCCATCCCTGCCGACTCCGGTTGGGAAGTTTGTAGTAATAAACAAAATAGAAAAGGCCTGGTCTAAAACATATGGCCTATGGATGCCCTTTTGGTTGGGACTTGATAGAGGAGGAATAGGTATACATGAGTTGCCATTTTGGCCCAGTGGCTATCGAGAAGGAAAGGATCATTTAGGTCAAGCTGTTTCTCATGGTTGTATCCGTTTAGGAATAGGAGCGGCTGAATATGTATATAACCGTCTGGATATCGGTGCTGAAGTAATAATAAATCCTTAACAGCAGAATCGCTATGAGAATTAAGAGACGAATTGTTACTAGGATGTGAAAAGATATCCCAATGTGTTATAATTAAACAGAATAATATAATAAAATATGTTAAAAAGAATAGTAAAAACAGAAATTTTGTTTTTTGCGTTATTATTAATTTTAAGCGGTTGCTCTTTTTCCTTTCCCTGGGAAAAAGAAAGATCTTTAGGATCAATTGACGAGTATCCTCAAGAGACAGAGGAAAAAAACACTGATTATAAATCTGAGAGCCCTATTTTAGACACTCCTCAACTAAGTGGCGAATTAAGGAAGTTTACCGGTATTGAAGCTTTAAAGACTTTTATTTCTCGATTTAGTGCTCCAGGTACTGATTTAGAGTGCTTACTGGCGGAACCAGGTTATGGGCCGGGCAGTAATTTAGCCAGCAAAGATTTAATTGATTCAACCGTTGTTTTAAAAGGAGCGGATATAGTTAAAACTGATGGTGATTATGTTTATGCCTTGGAAAAAAGTAATCTTCATATTATTAAGATCTCATCTTTAGAAACAGCAGAAGCGGTAAGTAAGATAACTTTTCTATCTCGCCCTTTAGAAATAGCGATTTCCGGCAATTTTTTAGTAGTTTCCGGTATTGAAAGCGAGCCGCAATTAGGATTAGGTTCGACGCCGGATGAAAAAATAAAATATTCATTTTTAAAAATTTATGATATTTCTAATCCGGCCAGTCCTCAAGAAATCAGATCTTTAGTTTTTGCTGGAAATTACGTTGGCTTGCGTTTGTCAGGTAGCTATGTTTATTTCTTCACTACCAGCCCGCTTGACTATCAAGAAGGGAGAGAAGTTTTGCCACAAGTGTTAAGTTTTGGGAAAAAATTGAGCGAAAGCTGTTCTTTAAATGCAGAGTGTCTATCCTCTAATGTTTATTATTTTGATCACGCTTATGATAATTATAATTTCTTATCTTTTATTTCCATCAGATTAGCTGATTCAAGTAGTCCAATAACAAGACAGCTTTATCTAGTTGATTCTGACTTTAATTTATATATTTCTAAGACTGATAATTTTTATTTAAGCCGCCAAGAGTTTTGGTCGCGGTTGGATTTGGAGACTGAAGTAAAAAAAGAAAAATTATTCAGTGTCTTGAATTCTGAGGACAAGGCCAAGATAGAAAATATAGAAAATTCCCCAAGCTTTTTGTTAAGAGATGATGAAAAACGACAAAAAATAGGGATTATTATTGACGATTATTTTTCCTCTTTAAGCCAGAAGGAGCAAATCGATTGGCAGGAAGAAATAGATTCAGCTTTAGAGGATAAAGTAAAATCCTGGTCGGATAAATTGGATAATATTGATATTTATAAATTTTCTATTCATTCTGGAAAATTAGACTATCAGGCCAAAGGCCAAATTAGCGGTCGTTTTCTACGTTTCAATTCTTTTGATGAAGAAGATGGTTATTTGCGGGTAGCAACTGTCAGGGGAGAATTGTGGCCCCTTCTTTTCACAGGTGAGAAAAAAAATTATAGTAATATTTATATTTTGGACAATATTTTGAGTATAAGGGGTAGCTTGGAAAATATTGTCACTGATTCTGTTATAGAAAATGTTATTTTTGTAAAAGAGAGAGCTTATTTAACTACTTCTGACCAGTCAGCACCGACATATGTTATTGATTTAGCTACTAAAGATTCACCCTCTATTTTAGGGGCATTGCAAATTGGCGCTTATGCCTATTTTTATCCAGCAGATGAAGAAGGAAAAAAGTTAATTGCTTTAGGGAGAAATGAAATAAAGGTTGATTCAGATGAAACCAACGGCCTAAAATTATCTTTATTTGATTTTAGTGATTTGCAAAAACCTCAAGAGTTAAGCAGTTATGTTATCGGTGATGGTTTCAGTAATTCTGTTTCTCTTAGCGACTATAAATCCTTTTCTAATATTTTAAAGCAGAAAACTGTTATTTTTCCCGCTTCTTTTAAGGATGACGGTGTTTTGGTTTTTTCTGGTGCTTTAGTTTTTACCTTTAACAATGAAGGAAAACTATCTTTACAGTACCAGATAGATCATTCAGCCAACGGTTATTTTGAAACCAGTGATAGCTGGCGCGGTTTTAGTTATTATGATAATACTGTTAAAAGAAGTTTTATTAGTGATAATAATTTATTTACTTTCTCTAATAAATATTTAAAAATAAATAATTTAGTCAGTGGAGAAGAATTGTCATCAATTATATTAAAACCTAGTTCAGAAGATGAATTAATAAGGCAAGAAGAAGAAAATAAAAATAATGTTTCAGAAGAAAACCTTATAGATGAAGAAAGTGTTTCAGAGAATAATAGCCCTACTTTAATAGATAGTATTAGAAATTGTTCTGCGGGAGAAAGTAATGTATTTAAAATAAAAAGATATTTACCTGGTTATGGAGAGAATATTATTATAGATTCAGATTTCCAAATTGTTTCCGATGGCCTAAATAGTGATAATCTATGCGAGATAGATATTATTACCAAATCACAGAATTATTATTTAAACGATCAAGCGATAATTAATGATGAGGATGAAGAGGCATGGTATAGAGAATTAATAACAGACTATGAAGAAACAAGTGAAGATATACCAAGGCAAACTTGTATTGGTCCTAGTAATGAACTAGCTAACTTTTTAAATGATTATTATACTGTTGATTATGTTAATTTTTCTGATGTTTCTTGTTCTCTTTCTACGCAAACAGGATCAGAATGTCAGTATCCTGGCGGTGTAATTTGTTCATCTCCAGTTCAAGTTATTAATTATGAAAATAATTAGGAACAAAAGAATATTTTATTTTTTACCATTAGCGTTATGGTTGCTTGGCCAGGTTTTTGTTTTTTATCCTAAATTGTTTTTTGTGGCTTTGTCTCTGGGGGCCTTATTTATTGTTCTAGCCACTAAAGAATTGGCCGTGAAAAATAGGCGTTTGGATTGGCCTTTGTTTTTTTATTTTCCTCTCATATTTTTTGCTAGCTCATCTTTATATGGAACTTTGATTCCTAGTTTTTATTGGCTACAAGCACTTTTACTTCTAAATGCCGGTTTTATTTTTATTTATTTTAAAAATTTATATTATCTTTTTCGCTATGAAGCGCCGATCAGGATAGATCAATTGGATGTCTTTTTAATGGCTGGATCAGTTTTAACCATATTCTTCTTAGCTTCTACCGCTTATGGTTTGCCAATTTTTTTAGGTTGGAGTTTTTGGCCATTATTAGTTACTTTTTCTCTTGCCGCTTTTCCTTTATTTTTCCAGCCTTTTATTTTGGGCAGTTTGAAGTTGAAGATTAATTGGCCCTTTTTCCTGGTAGTTATTTTAGCCTTAGCGCAATTAGCCGGGGTAATTTATCTTTTGCCCTTTGTTTTTAATGTACTTGGTTTGTTAGTGGCGATTATTTTTTATATTTTATTTTTAACTTTAAGGCTTTTTATAAGGGGTAATCTTTCTGGTCGAATTTTACGTTTTCCTCTGATTTTAAGTTCAATTATTGTTGTTATATTATTATTAACCACTCATTGGTTTTAATTAGTTAGCTAATTTAATATGGAAAAAAGAAAAAATTATTTATTACCGATTATTTTGATTTCTGTTTTATTCGGGCTTATTGCCGGAATCACAGGAGAAATTATTACTAGAGTATATTTTTTTCAAGATTTGTCTGTTCCTTATTTTAACGATGAGTTTAATCTGGCTGATTTAAATTATAACCGGTCCAACTTAATTATTAGAGACGCTAAGAAAGTGGTAGTTAATCAGGATATTAAAATTGAAGAAACCATTAATTCAATTAAACCGGCTTTACTCCGCATCTTTAAAAAGATTCCTGTAGATGAAGAGTCGGTTGAGGAATCAACAATTTTATCTCAAGTTGATTTAAACGCGAAGGAAGAGGAAGACAAGTTATATTATCGTTTAGATGAACCGGATTTTATCGCTTTAATCGTTACTTCTGATGGTTGGGCAGCTGCTTCCTTGCCAGAAAAATTAGAAAGGGATTTTAACATTGAAGACTATGTGGCTATTGATAACAATCGTCAGATATATGAATTAGATGAACTGTCTGATTTCAAAAATTTGTCAGGAAATCTGATTTTCTTTCATTTACAAAATGCCTCTAGCTTATCGATTAAAGCAATTGCTTTGCGTTCTGATATATCTTTAGGGCAATCGGTCTTAGTAATTCGTGATTTTAATAACGCCTGGTTAACTTCTTTGTCGTCTTTGAAATCCCTGACAAGCATTTCAAGTAGTGATGATTTAAATGTTAGGATAAATTTAGCCGGAAGTTTAAATGAAGATTTAGTGAATTCTTTCATTTTTAATTTATCCGGAGATTTAGTGGCAATTGTTGGGGCTGAAAAAGAAATTGTACCGGCTTTTTCTTATATTTATCATTGGCAAAGTTTTTTTGCAGATAAATCTTTTAGCCGGCCTTTTTTAGGAGTTAATTATCTTGATTTGAGTCGGATAAAAATGTTGGGTCTGAAAAAGGAAAAAGGAGCTTTATTGCAGGAAGAGCTAGGATCTCCGGCTGTTGTTTTCGGTAGTCCGGCAGAGTTAGCCGGTTTAGCCGCAGGTGATATCATTACTTGGGTTAATAACAAAGAATTAAATTATGATAATGATTTATCAAGTATCATTTCTACCTATCGACCAGGTGACGAGATTTCAATTATTTATTTGCGTGATAATGAAGAATTTGTAGTTAAAGTGAAATTGGGATCAAAAGATAAAGATAAATAATATGAAGTTAAAATCAATCAAAGAATTAAATGATCTAAAGGGCAAGAAAGTTTTTTTGCGCTTGGATTTAAATATTCCTTTGCTGGATAAAAAAATTGAAGACGATTATAAAATAAGGGCTGTTTTAAAAACAATAAATTTTCTTCTTAAAAAACGGGCGGCTATAATTATCGCTACTCATTTAGGCAAACCCCAAGGAAAAACAAGACCGGATCTGTCAGTTGAACCGGTAGCTAAACATTTGCAGAAGCTTTTAGCTAGAAAGATAAGATTCATCCCTGAGGTTATAGGTAAAAAAGTTTCTCAATTAGCTAGAGAATTAGAACCAGGGGAAATAATGATTTTAGAAAATTTGCGTTTTAAAAAAGGAGAATTAGAAAATAAACCGGCTTTTGCTAAAGAATTAGCAGCTTTGGCGAATATTTATGTCAATGACGCCTTAGCTGTATCTCATAGGGAGCAGGCATCGGTTGCCGGAATAAAAAAATATTTGCCCGCTTATGCTGGTTTGTTACTAGAGCAGGAAATAAACGCTTTAAATAAAATTTTAAAACCGCGTCAGCCCCTCATTACAGTAATGGGCGGAGCTAAAATGAATACTAAGATTCCCCTTATTGGCAAATTTTATCCAATTTCCAACTATATTCTATTAGGTGGAGGTTTGGCTAACACTTTTTTGAAATTTAAAGGGATAGAAATTGGTAAATCACTTTATAGTCAAGATGGTTTAGCAATGATTAAAAAAATTTTAAAAGGGAGACAAAAGAACCGCAAAATAATTTTACCCAAAGATGTGACAGTAAAATTGAAAAACGGTAAAATAAAAGCTAAAAAAATAGGTGAGCTATTAAAGAGCGATACGATTTTTGATATTGGGCCGGAAACAATTAGTTATTATGCCGAGTATATTAAAAAGGCCCAGACTATAATTTGGAACGGTCCCATGGGAAAATTTGAAGAAAGAGATTTTAGGAGTGGCACTATGGCAGTCGCTAGATTAATAGCTTCGCGTTCTTCCGGGCGTGCTTATGGCTTGGCTGGAGGAGGTGAAACAGTTGCTGCTTTAAGATTAAGCGGTATGATGGAATATATGGATTGGATTTCAACTGCTGGTGGCGCTATGTTATCATATTTAGGAGGAGAAAGAATGCCAGGATTAGAAAAAATAATTTCTTAGTTTTAAATAAAATTAAAATAAATATATGAGCAAAATAAAAATTATTTCTGCCAGAGAGATCCTTAACTCTAAAGGAGAGCCGACAATAGAGACTAAAATAGTTTTGGATGACGGAACTATCGCTTCCGCGTCTGTCCCCAGCGGTTCTTCAGTTGGTTTTTACGAAGCTTTTGAATTAAGGGATGGAGATCATAAGCGCTATTCTGGACGGGGCGTTTTAAAAGCAGTTTCTAAAGTGAATGAGATTATTGCTCCGGCTCTTTTAGGACAAAATCCTAGCAAGCAAGTTGAAATAGATAAAAAATTATTAGAGCTTGATGACACAAAAAATAAATCAAATTTGGGAGCAAATTCTATATTATCAGTTTCTTTAGCCTGTGCTCGAGCAGCAGCCTTATCTAGCAAGAAAGATCTGTTTTCCTATCTTCAGGAAATATTTTCGTTTTCTAATCCACGAATACCCATTCCTTTATTTAATGTTTTCAATGGCGGCAAACATGCTGATACTAATTTAGACTTCCAGGAATTCTTATTTATTCCCAAAAAATCATCAGCTAAGGAGATGATAAGACAAGGGGCAGAGGTATTTCACTCATTAGGTCGTGAATTGAAAGATTCTGGTTATGATACTGATGTTGGCCTGGAGGGTGGTTATGCGCCGGATCTCGATTCCAGTATTGAGGCTTTGGAGCTTATCATCGCTGCCGCTGTTAATATGGGTTATCAGCCAAAAATTGATTTTAATCTAGGTATAGATGTTGGTTCGTCTGTTTTGTTTGACTCAAAGTCAGAAAATTATGTTTTTTCTTTAGATAAGGCCCATTTTAGTGCTGATAGTTTAATTAGTCTTTATGAGAATTGGTTGGAACAATATCCAATAATTTATTTGGAAGACGGTTTAGCAGAAGATGACTGGGGAAATTGGCAAAAATTAACCACTGATTTAGGGGATAAATTATTAGTAGTAGGCGATGATTTATTTGTTACCAATCTTTCGCGTTTGCGTTTGGGTTTGCAGGAAAAAGCCGCTAATTCCATAATTATCAAGCCAAATCAGGTCGGGACCTTGACGGAAACTGTAGATTGTATAAAATTAGCTATTAAGCATAATTATAAGATTATTGTTTCCCACCGTAGCGGTGAAACTAACGATGATTTTATTGTTGATTTGGCGGTTGCTTGCGGAGCTGATTATTTGAAAGCTGGTTCCTTGTCGAGAGGAGAAAGATTAGCCAAATATAATCGTTTATTAGAAATAGAAGAAAAATTATAAAATTTTATGGAAGTCAGTGACCCTGATGACAATCAAGCCGATATAGATAGGCCGAAGCCGGTATTTTTGCTTTTACTTGATGGTTGGGGAGTAGCGGAAACAAGCGAGACAAACGCTATTAGTTTAGCTAAAGCGCCCTATATTTTAAAATTAATTAAAGAATATCCAGCTACAGTTTTGAATTCTGCCAGTGGTAGCTTGAATAATCGTTATTTATCTTTAGGATCTGGTACTAAGACTTTATCAGAAGATCAGTTTGTTCATAGTGATTTAACAACTATTTTATCGATTCAAGGATTAAAGCAGTTGAAAATATTTGATAGCGAAAGGTTGGCAGCTTTAAGTTATTTTTTTAACGGTCGCCGAGAAGAAAAAGCGCCTTTGGAAGATTGGTTGACGGTTTCCTCTGCTAATAAAGAGAAATCTTTTGATATAAATTTATCTTGCAAAAAAATTTTTCAAGAAGCAGTAAAGGCGGTTAAAAGTGAGAGTTATGATTTTATTGTTGCTTCTTGTTCAATTTTAGATTATTTAGCTTCTAGTGGAGATTTGTTAAAAACAGCTGATGCTGTGGAAATAGTGGACAAGGCAGTAAAGAAAATAGCTTCAGAAATATTTGATAGAAATGGAATTTTGCTGTTAAGTTCGGTTCATGGTAATGCTGAAAAGATAAAAAATCTAGCTATTGGTTTTCCGGATAAAGACATAACTGATAATCCAGTACCTTTTATTATAATAAGTAATACTTTTAAAGGTTTATCAATTAGCTCTCTTGATGCTCCTGAAGGAGATTTGAGTCTACTCAATCCAGCTGGAAGCATAGCTGATGTTGTTCCGACTATTATTGATATTTTAGGTTTAAGGAACAAGAGAAAAGATTATTTCTTAGGACAAAGTCTGTTAAAATAGCAATACTTAAAGAAAAGAGAATAAAAAGGGATTAGTACTTTAACAACATAAAACTTGTATATTATGAAAGAATTAAATTTAAATGAGGAAGAGAAGAAGGTGATCTTTTATCTTAACGATTGCCTTCGTATTAGTTTGTCTAAAACAGAAGCAGGAACTTTAGGGGGTGCCGAAAAAATATTAGTTAAAGCTTGGGGAAAGCCAAATATGGTTTTACATAATTGGGGGATTTCCCGTCGTAAAGTGGCTGCTTTAAGTTCACGTTTGAATGGTTTTAATCATTTAGTTCTTCGATTCCCCCCTGTTTCCAATGCTTTAAAAGAAAAAGCACTATATTAAATAAAAGCTCTGATGATAACATCAGGGCTTTTAACTAATAATATTATTGCCCTAGAAAGATATTTATAAGAAGAAGTAGAGGATTAGGCTGGTTAATATGCCGATGATACCGCCCACAATCACTTGCAGAGGAGTATGGCCAATCTTTTCTAATTGTTTGGGGTAGTAATCGTCCAAAAAGTCATCTTCTTCTAGGTCTTGCACTAAGACATTTATAGTTTTTCCGTGTAGTCCTAGATAATTCCTTAGTCCGATAGCATCAACGATAACTATAGTGGCAAATACCAAAGAGATTGCGAATAAAGGAGAATCGATTCCTAATTTTAAGCCGATAATAGTGGTGATAGCGCTTACTACTGAGGTATGTCCAGAAGGCATATCAGAATAAGCGAATAGGTCACGCCAGGATACCCCTTTTTTTAAAAAGCGAAGAATCATTTTCAAGCCTTGAGCTAAAGAAAAGGCAATAGCCGGAGCAATTAAATATATATACATATTAGTATATTTTCAGTTTAATTAGATATCTAAATTTTTAACTTTTTTAGCATGAGTCTGGATGAAATTTTTACGGGGAGCAACATTATCCCCCATTAACATATCAAAAATTTGGTCAGCTTTAGCGGCGTCTTCAACGGTTATCTGTTTGACAATTCTTTTTTCTGGATCCATAGTAGTTTCCCAAAGTTGATTCGGGTTCATTTCACCTAGACCTTTGTATCTTTGAATGGCAATTTTGATATTTCTTTTATCACCTTTGTCCGGAGTTTCAATGGTGATTGTTTTTTCCTTTTCGTTCTCTTCGCCAATTTCAGTCACTTCATCACTAATTCCACCCAGTTCTCTAATTATTTTTTCTTTTTCTTGTTCGCTGTAAGCATAATGAACGGCAGATCCTTTTTTTATTTGATATAGAGGCGGTTGAGCAATATAAATATGGCCATTTGTTAGCAATTCATTAAAATGGCGGAAAAAAAGAGTAAGCAGTAGAGTGCGGATGTGAGAACCGTCAACGTCAGCATCAGTCATTATAATAATACGGTGATAGCGAAGTTTAGTAATATCAAATTGTTCATCAATATTGGTTCCTAAAGCTATTACTAAGTTTTTGATTTCATTATTAGCTAACATTTTATCAAGTCTGGCTCTTTCTACATTTAAAATTTTTCCTCTTAAAGGTAGAATAGCTTGGAATCTACGGTTTCGACCTTGTTTGGCGCTGCCACCGGCCGAATCCCCCTCTACAATATAAATTTCACTTTTTTCCGGATGGCGACTAGAACAATCAGCCAGTTTACCAGGAAGCGTTACTCCTTCTAAAGCACCTTTTCTTAAAATGGTGGCGCGGGCAGTTCTGGCTGCTAGTCTAGCTTGGGAAGACAAAATACATTTACCAATAATAGCTTCCGCTTCTTTTGGGTGTTTTTCTAAAAAAGCGTTGAAGTTTTCCCCAAATATACTTTCAATATAACCTTTTATTTCTGCATTTCCTAGTTTGCTTTTAGTTTGTCCTTCAAATTGCGGATTAGGGATCTTGACGCTTACGATCGCTGTCAACCCCTCACGGACATCTTCACCACTTAAATTTTCCTGTTTTTCTTTTATTAGATTTTTATTCCGGCCGTAGGTGTTAAGGGTTCTAGTTAAGGCGCTTTTAAAGCCAATTAGATGAGTCCCGCCTTCAGGATTATGAATATTATTAGCGAAAGCTAGGACGGTTTCATTGAATTCGTCATTATACTGTAGAGCGACTTCAATTTTGTTGCCATTTATATCCTTGTCAATATAAAAAATAGTTTTATTTTTAACGTTTTTATTCCTATGTAAAGATTTTATATAAGATTTAATCCCGCCTTCAAAATGAAATTTATATTTCTTTTTTCGATGCCCATTTCTTTCATCAGTAATATTAATAGTAATTTTTTTGGTAAGATATGACTGTTGTCGCAAACGATCCAATATTTTTCCCCAATTAAATTCCAGTTCAGTAAAGACGGATGAATCCGGTTTAAAGGTAATAATAGTTCCGGTTTTTTTAGTTTTTCCGATGGCCTTAACTTGCTTTATCGGTTTGCCGATTTTATATTCTTGTTCCCAAATTTTTCCATCGCGGTATATCTCCGCTTTTAAGTATTCGCTTAGGGCATTAACTACTGAAACACCGACTCCATGTAATCCGCCCGATACCTTATAGCCGCCATCGCCAAATTTTCCGCCAGCATGTAATTTAGTTAAAACTGTTTCCAGGGCAGATACACCGGTAGTTTTATGTTTTTCTATGGGTATACCGCGACCGTTATCTTCAACTTTTACCATTCCATTTTTTAAGAGATAAACGGAAATTTCATCAGCATAACCAGCCATAGCTTCATCAATAGAGTTGTCAACTACTTCCCAAACAAGGTGATGCAGGCCGGCCGCAGAAGTTGAGCCAATATACATTCCCGGTCTTCTTCTTACCGGATCAAGACCTTCTAAAACCGTTATTTGGTCGGCACTATAGCCACTTTTTTTAATTTGTTTTTCTTTACTCATAAAAAAATAAAATTCCCGAAAAATAGGGTTTTTTTAGTTATTTTTATCTAATATTTTTAGATTATTTATATTAGATTTCTAATAATATTTTAGCAAAAAAAATTGATAAAAGCAAGTCTAAAAACAGGTTTTTTATTAGGCTTTTTTTTCTTGAAAAATAATGCTATTATGTCATTATATGGCAAAAATATTAGTTACCGGCGGCGCCGGTTTTATCGGTTCCAACTTGGTTGATGTTTTAATCGCTCAAGGTCATAGTGTGGCTGTGGTGGATGATTTGTCTTCTGGGGAAAAAAACTATATTAACACCAAAGCCGAGTTTTATAAATTAGATATTCGCAGTCGCCGTTTAAAAAAAATATTTTTTCTTGAAAAATTTGATTTTGTTTATCATTTAGCAGCGCAAATAGACGTGCGCCGTTCAGTGGCGGATCCGGTTTTTGATAATGAAGTAAACGTGCTAGGTGGTTTAAATGTTTTAGAAAATTGTTATCAAAGCAAGGTAAAGAAAATAATTTTTGCTTCTACCGGCGGGGCTATTTATGGAGAAAGCGATGAAATTCCTACCACTGAGCATGCCGCTACTTACCCCCTGTCTCCTTATGGGATTAATAAATTAGCTTTAGAAAAATATTTAAATTATTATTATCAGGTTTATGGTTTAAATTATACTATTTTACGATTTGCTAATGTTTATGGCCCTCGTCAGTTTAAAGGCGGGGAAGCCGGAGTAATCGCTATTTTTATTGATAATGCTATTAAAAATAAGGAAAGTAGCCAATATGGGGATGGTCGACAAACTAGAGATTTTATATTTGTTAACGATGTTATCTCCAGTCTAATAAAAGCAAAGGATATTGATTGCCGGGGAGAGATAAATATTAGTTTGGGGAGGGAAATAAATTTATTGGAAGTGAGGGAAAAAATTGAAAAAGTTTTAGGAAAAAAAATAAAGATAAAGCAGGAAGCTTCTAAAGCCGGAGAACAGAGAAGAAGCTGCCTTAGTAGGCAACGTGCTAAAGATGTGCTTGATTGGGAGCCTAAGTTTAGTTTGGAAGAAGGTATTGAAAAAACTATTGCTTGGGCGCGACAGAATATTAATAAGAATGATTAATTATCAAATAGAGTTTATTATGAAAAAAATTATTATTGCTAATTGGAAGATGCAACTGAAAAGGGGGGAAAGTTTAGCTTTGTTAAGAAAGATTGCTAATTTTTCTAATATTAAGCAAAATTTAGTTATTTGTCCTGATTTTTTGATTTTGTCGGAAGCAGCTAGAATACTAAAGAAAAACCGAAAAAACCAAATAGGTTTAGGTGCTCAAAACTGTGCTTCAAAAAAAGAGGGAGCTTTAACCGGAGAAATTTCCCCTTTGAACATTAAATTGGCGGGAGCTGATTATGTTATAATTGGACATAGTGAGAGGAGAAGAGTTTTTAAGGAAAATAGCTCTTTAATAAATTTAAAGGTAAAAGAAGCGCTTGATAGCGGTCTTGTACCGATTTTGTGTTTAGGAGAGAGTTTATTGGAAAAGATAAGCGGCCGAACTAGACCGGTTTTGTCAGCTCAATTAAAAAATGCTTTAAAGAGTTTAAAAATAAAAAAAGTTTCTGATTTAATAATTGCTTATGAACCGGTTTGGGCGATTGGTAGCGGCAGGCCGATGGTTCCTGAAGAAGCTGATAAAATTCATAAATTTATACAAGATAGAGCGGTAAAATGTTTTAACAGACGTTTCAAAATTATTTATGGCGGCAGCGTTAATTCCAATAATGCATTTGATTTTTTAAAACAAAAAAATATCAGCGGTTTGTTGGTAGGTGGAGCTAGTTTGAAGGCTTCCAGTTTAGCCGCTCTTGTAAAAATTAAATAAAGCTATGGTTATAATAATTTCCCTTATTTTAATATTTATTTCTTTGTTTATCATTTTAGCTATTGTTATTAAAAAATTTCCGGCTTTAGCAATTTTAGATGTTAATAACATATCTAAGGAAAAAGAAGCGAAATTTAAAGATATGATTATAGAAAATAAAATAGAGCGAGATTTGGCGAAGTGGAGCGGTATTTTCGGTCGATTTTTTTTACGCCTTAACTTTTATTTTTCTAAAATTATAGAGAAAGCCCATGAGAATTTAAAAAAAATGAAGTTTAATTATACAACTTTAGAAAAATTGCCATATCAGAAAAAAAGGAAACGTTTAAAACATTTAATTTTAATAGCGAAGGAATTAATAAAAGCGGAAAGTTTTAATAAGGCTGAAGATAAGTTGGTGGAAATTATTAGTCTTGATCAAAAAAATTTATGGGCTTTTTTTGAATTAGGTGGAGTTTATGAAGAGTTAAGAAAATATCCTGAAGCCCGCCAAACTTATAATTACTCTCTTAAATTAGCTAGACAAGCGCAAAAAGAAGACGGCGATTTAATTGATGTCAATCCACAGGAAATTTATTTTTCTTTAGCACTTTTAGAGAAGAAGGCAGGAAATATAGAAGCAGCTTATGATAATATATTGGAGGCTTTAGAATTAGAGCCCAATAGTCCCCGTTATCTTGATTTAATCTTAGATTTAAGTATAATAAAAAAAGATAAATTGTTAGCTTGGCGTTATCTAGATAAATTAACTAAAGCTAATCCAGAGAATAAGAAATTATCAGAGAGAAGATTGGAGATAGAAAAAATTGAGGATACTTTTGATGAAAATATTTAAAATAAGGCCGTTGTAGCTCAGCTGGTAGAGCAACGCCATGGTAAGGCGTAGGTCATCGGTTCAATCCCGATCAACGGCTCAGATTACCCTTTTAAAGGGTAATTTTATTTTAGCAAATAAATAGGACTGAAAACTGTTTTTGTGAAACCATTGACAAAAATATATAAAAGTGATATTATACATCAATAATGAGATTAGGCAATTTTAGCAAAAAGCTCATTAAAAATTAAATATGTAATAAATTAGAAATTAAATCAGATAAGGAGGAAATGATGAAAAAAGAAATGAGAAAAAAAAGGATGAAGTTGTGGTTAGTCTTTTTTATAATTCTAACCGCTTTTAGTTTATTTGTTTTAATGTTAGCTCTTATTTTTGGGTTAACATTTAAAATTTCTGTAATAATTAGTGCTGGATATTGGTTAGCTCTTACATTGTGGACTCTAATATCAGGTTATATTCAAACTCCTCATATGTATAGAGATATGGTGGAGTTATTTGGGGAATACATAGGTAAGCCCCTAGAACCTGGTCCGCATATATTATTCCCCTATTTCCGTTTTGAAGTTATCCATGCCCGCGTTTATATGGGAGAGCAAAAGCTAGAGCTTTATTTAAATGAAAAAGAGGGCAATGGTGGAGATATTGAACTTGAAGACTGTTCAGCATCTCTTTTGGCTTTCTTTTTCTTTAGAATTTATGATCCAGAAATGGCAGCCTATAACATCGATAATCTTTTAGGTGCTTTAGCAGAAAAAGCCGATCATATTATTCGTGCTTTTTTTGGAGTTTATACTTTAGATGAAGCGATTCAGTTAAAAAGTTTTTTTAGGATTCAAAATGTTGCTAGTTTAATTGATGCTTCCAGCGATACCCCTAACAAGAAATTGAAATTAGAGGAATTAAGGAAGATTGTGGTAAGTGATGAAGACGCTAGAAAGACTCAGTTTTATAAAAATTTAGCTTCCTGGGGTGTAGAGCCAGTAAGTTTTGCCATCTCTGATATCGAAATTCCAGATGAGATAAAGGAGCAGCGTGCTCGTATCTTAACTGCGGAAAAAGACAAAGAAGTGGCAAAAATTGAAATTAAAACTGCTAAATTCAGGGCAGAAAAAGTTGTAATTGATGCTCAGGCTCAAGCTGAACAAGCTAGATTAGAAGGAGAAGGTGATGCTCGTAGAGTAAAAGCTATTATGAGAAGCACTAAAATGATTGGTGAAGAAGTGGCTAATTATTTAGTAGCTACCACTAAATGGAAGGCTATTGGCCAAAATGCCAATGTAACTCTAATTGAAGATTCCGGCGGCAAGACAGCTGATGGTGTTAGAATTGGTGTTGGAATTGGCTCTACTGGTAAAAAAGTTGAATCTAAAGTTGAACCTAAAAATGAAAAATCATGAAGAAAGCACAACGAGTTTTAAGAGTTGAGAATAAGCTACAAGGTGGTAAAACTAAAAGCCAAAATCCTTGGTATAAGAGTATTTTTAACAAAAATATTTTACGTACCAAGCATTGGTCCATTCTTTTTCTTCTGTCAATAATAGCAATGCTCATTGTTAGGTTTTTAGCTGGTTTGCTTTTAACTAACAGCGAAATTGGTTTTGTGTGGCAAGAAATATTTAAAATGGTTTTTGCCTTTATGATTCTTGGGGCTATTGGTTCTTTAACCAGTTCTAGTCGGATAGGAACTGCGGTGTCAATTTTACTTTTACTTTTTTTCTTTTTTAGAATTATAAATCATGATTATAAACAAGAGACGAACCATGATTATAAGCAAGAGATTACGACTCTTAAGAGTTCTTCAGCGAAGAAAGATTCAATTTTTACCAAAGGAGTTTATTATATTAATGTAGATGGTGAAACGCCTTTTTACATTAATATAGTCAGCTCAAGAAAATATGCTAAGTATTCGCTAAGATCAGAAACTGGTAATGGTTACTATGTTGTTCCTAAGGATGGCTCACCTATTTATGATGAGCCCGGACTTTCCGTAATTTTTCCTTATAAGAAAAGGCCTAAGTTTTCCTTAAGGTCTAATCAGCCGACAACTATAAAAATGGTTGTCAGTTGAAGTAAGTTATTAAAAAGAGGTGGTTATTTAATCGCCTCTTCTTTTTTTTGTAAAAAAATGCTATTCTGTTTATGAGAATAAAATATTAGAGCAAATATGAAAAAATATATTATTTTTAGTTTTTCAGCTTTATTTATCTTAATGATTGCCAGTGCTAATTTAGTTTTAGCTGATGGGACTGAAGGTTATCCGTCAGAAAGCAGCCTTTCTAATCCTTTAGGATCAATCAATACCCCTCAACTTTTAATTGGTAAAGTTGTTGATTCAATTTTAGGGGTAGTTGGATCTTTAGCTCTTTTAATGTTTGTATATGGTGGTATAGTTTGGATGACTTCTTCTGGTAATCAGGAAAAAGTAAAAAAAGGCAGAGATATTATTGTTTGGTCCGCCATTGGTCTAGCAATTATCTTTTCTGCTTATGGATTAACTAGAGTGTTAATTGAAGGTTTAGTTAAATAGATTTTTTTAGAGCTTTTTTAAATATTTTTATTGTTTGACAAGAAAAAATAATTTATTTATCATAAAACAGTCTTCTGTTTTTTGTTTTAAAAAAATTTTATAAATTTGCAAGGGTCGATACCAAAGCGGTCAACTGGAGCAGACTGTAAATCTGCTGGCCTTGTGCCTTCGTTGGTTCGAATCCAACTCGGCCCACATTTATATGCCTATAATTAATCCTGATAAAATTGGACTTGGTATAACTAAGATGTTGACAATCGCCTTTTTATCTTTGGCGATTGTTATTATTTTACTTTTATCTTTTTAATCTAAAATTATGCCCGAACTTCCGGAAGTAGAAATTATTAAACGTGATTTAGATAGAGTTATAACAGAAAAGAAAATTAGTGCTGTTAATCTATTTTCCCCAAAAACCGCTAGGAATAAAGCGGCTTTTTTTGTAAATTATCTTCTTGGTCGTAAATTTATCAATATTTCTCGTCGAGGGAAACTCCTTATTTTTAAAATAAGTAAATTAAGTAAGGAAAGAAAAAACAGTTATTTATTAATTCATTTAAAGATGACCGGACAGTTAATTCTTGAAAGCGGTAATCAAAAATTAATTGGTGGCCACAGTTTGAGCAATAAATCTTTTTTGGAAGCTGTAGGCGGGAGGTTGCCTAATCAATACACGCGTGCTCAATTTATTTTTTCCAAAAATGTTAATTTGTTTTTTAATGATTTGCGTAAATTTGGCTATCTGCAAATAGTTACTGAAGAAGAGTTGAGTAATATATTAAAAAATAATTATGGCCCTGAACCTTTAACTTCCGAGTTTTCATTAACTTATTTATTGAACAGTTTTAAAAACAGGAAGAGTAATATAAAAGCTTTGTTATTAAATCAAAAAATTGTTGCCGGTTTAGGAAATATTTACGTAGATGAAGCTTTATTTTTTGCTGGTATTAATCCAAATAGATCGGGTGAAAGTTTAAATAAGTCAGAGATAATTAAGCTGAAAAAATCAATTAATAAAATTATTACCCAATCAATAGAAAATAGGGGAACAACATTTAACACTTATGTCGATTCATTCGGTAAATCAGGCAATTTTGCCAAATTACTCAGAGTTTACGGTCGGCAAGGATTGCCTTGCACTAATTGTAAGAATTCAATAAAAAAGATAAGGTTAGCCGGTCGGGGTACCCATTATTGTCCCTATTGCCAGAAATAAATTTTTGTTAGGTTGACTTTTAGTCGATTTTTATATATTGTTATAAATGTGATAATTAATTTTTTGCCCGATTTTGTTTGTTTTTGCACCAAAGACGGGTTTTGATTCATATGTCTCAAGATAACATGATGAAACTGGAATGCACAGAATGCAAGACAGTAAACTATCATTCCCACAAAAACAAAAAAACTTTAAAAGAGCGTTTGGAGATAAGGAAATATTGCAATAAATGTAAATCCCATACTCTTCATAAAGAAACTAAATAATTAATTATTTTTCGTCGCTATCCCCAGCCTGATTTCAAGGGCGCGACTAAAAATTTAGATGAATATGACCAAAAATTTTACCAAGCCCTTTTTGCTCTTGTTGGTACTTTTTGTGCTTATTGGTTGTTATTTAGTATTTCGCCCATTTTTGACAGAAATTTTTGTGGCTATTATTTTAGTATCTATTTTTTATCGTCCTTATGAATTTTTAGTGAGGAGATTTAAAGGAAGGAAAAATTTTGCTGCTCTTTTAATGTGTTTTATTCTAGTTTTAATGATAGTATTGCCAGCTTTAAAGGGAATAATTTATGCCGGACAAAAATCGGTAATTGCTTATTCCCAAGCAGTAGAGTTTTTTAATAAAAATGATATTGGGAACATTTTTGACGATAGTTCGTTTGGAGATGGTACTTTAAAATATTTAAATTTGGATGAGCTGAGTGAAAAAAATGAACATTTAAAAAGTTTCTTTTTAGATATTTTAAAAAGATCTAGCAATTGGTTAATTTCTGGAGCGACCATGGCGGTTAAAGGAACAACTAATTTCATAGTTTCTTTGGTGATGATTATTATTGCTATGTTCTTTTTCTTTATTGATGGCAAAAAGATGCTGGAAAAATTAATGTATTTATCACCTCTTCCTGATAAATATGATAAAGAAATATTCCATAAATTTCGTTCAGTCAGCTATACCACTTTTGTTTCAACTTTTTTTGTTGCCGCTATTCAGGGTGTAGCCGGAGCCATTGGTTTTGCTATTGTTGGTTTTCCCGCACTTTTAGCCGGTGTTTTAATAGCTTTATTTTCCCTTATTCCTTATATAGGTTCTATTATTTTTTATGTCCCAGTCGGTATATATTATATTTTAATTGGTAGTGTTTGGCAGGGTATATTTATTTTATGTTGGGGAGCCCTTATTGTCGGTTCTATTGATGATTTATTGCGTGCTTATTTAATAAAAGGAAAAGCAGAGGTTAATTTAATTTTTGTTTTATTTTCAATTTTAGGCGGTATTTCTTTGTTTGGTTTTTGGGGAATAGTGCTTGGTCCACTTATTGTAGCTTTAACCGTTACAATTTTACATATTTATGAATTAGAATTTTGTAACCAGTTGGAAGGGAATAATATTGAAGACAAAATTACGGAAATAGAGAAAGAAGATGAACCTGATAAATTAAAAAAATTAGATAACAATGATATAATAAAAAGAATAATAAAATATATTAAGAAAAAAAATTAAAAGAAATTTTTGCTAGTGAGTTTATGATAAGGGTATTTTTGT